>JBAYRB010000048.1:0-9873 GCA_041676905.1 Spirosomataceae bacterium | reverse complement strand
TGAATTTGCCGCCTAATGAGGCTTCAATCTCTCATGGTATACCATCAAATCCGGCTTTTTACCATTTAGACATGAAGACTACTAGCCGGGGGCAGAAGAAGGCTTCATTTTAATGACCTCAACCTAGTTTCACGAACTATGCAAACCCCGTTAGGGATGACATTATTAAATTTCACAATGAATTTGCCGCCTAATGAGGCTTCAATCTCTCATGGTATACCATCAAATTTGGCTTTTTACCATTTAGACATGAAGACTACTAGCGCGGGTGCGGAAGAAGGCTTCATTTTAATGACCTCAACCTAGTTTCACGAACTATGCAAACCCCGTTAGGGGTGACTTTATTGTATATCACGGGTCGCCCATATGTAAAAAAGAAGGGTAACGAAAGTCAATCACCTTCGTTACCCTTCTTTAAGAATGCTAAGGTTTTGTTACAGGACGGCTTCGGCTAAGACCAGAATTTTATTGTGAAGTACTTCTACTACACCTCCGTCAATGACTACCGATTGTTTTCCCGAACCTGTGTCAATCACCACTTCACCCTTTCCAAGTGTACTTACCAGAGGGGCGTGATCATTTAAGACCTGAAACTGCCCTTCTGTTCCTGGAAAAGTAACCGCTACAGCTTCTCCTCCAAATACTTTCTTGTCGGGTGTTATAATTTCGAGATTCATTTCAAATCAAGGTTATTTTTTTGCTTCGGCCAACATTTTCTCACCTTTTCTGATGGCGTCTTCAATGGTACCCACCAAGTTGAATGCCATTTCAGGAAGGTGATCAAGTTCCCCGTCGATAATCATATTGAATCCTTTGATGGTATCATTGATATCGACCAGTACCCCTTCGAGGCCGGTAAATTGAGAAGCCACAAAGAAAGGTTGTGACAAGAAACGTTCTACACGACGTGCACGTGATACTACCAAACGGTCGTCTTCAGAAAGTTCTTCCAGACCTAGAATGGCAATGATGTCTTGTAATTCTTTATAGCGTTGTAATATGTTCTTTACACGCTGAGCACAGGAATAGTGCGCATCGCCAAGAGCTTCAGCAGAAAGAATACGTGAAGTTGAATCGAGGGGATCCACTGCGGGGTAGATACCTTTCTCAGCTACTTTACGGCTTAGTACGGTGGTTGCGTCAAGGTGGGCAAATGTAGTGGCCGGTGCTGGGTCAGTCAAGTCGTCAGCAGGTACATATACCGCTTGTACGGAAGTGATCGAACCGTTTTTTGTAGATGTAATCCGCTCCTGCATGGCACCCATTTCAGTTGCCAATGTGGGCTGATAACCCACCGCTGAAGGCATCCGTCCTAAAAGAGCTGATACTTCAGAACCTGCTTGGGTAAAGCGGAAGATGTTATCGATAAAGAAGAGGATATCACGACCTTTTCCTTCTCCGTCTCCATCCCTGAAATACTCAGCAACTGTCAAACCTGAAAGTGCAACGCGGGCACGAGCTCCAGGAGGTTCGTTCATCTGACCGAATACGAAGGTAGCTTGTGAGTTTTTAAGTTCTTCGTAGTCGACGCTATTCAAATCCCATCCGCCTCGTTCCATGCTCTCCTTGAATTTCTCGCCGTATTTAATAATACCGGCTTCAATCATTTCACGCATCAAGTCATTTCCTTCACGGGTACGTTCTCCCACACCTGCGAATACGGAAAGACCGGAGTATGCTTTTGCAATATTGTTGATCAGCTCTTGGATCAATACGGTTTTACCAACACCTGCACCCCCGAACAAACCGATTTTACCACCTTTTACATAGGGGGCCAACAAGTCAATCACTTTAATACCGGTATAAAGAATCTCAGTACCGGTTGCAAGATCTTCGAATTTTGGAGCCGCTCTGTGGATCGAAAGACCATTATCTTTATCCACCTGCTTTAATCCATCAATGGCATCTCCAACTACGTTGAAAAGACGCCCTTTGATTTGCTCTCCAATAGGCATTTTAATAGGGGCACCTTTTGCGATTACTTCCATCCCCCTCTGTAACCCTTCTGTACCTTCCATGGCGATGGTACGAACACGGTCTTCGCCTAAATGTTGTTGGGTTTCTAACACCACTTTTTGACCGTTCGGCTTGATCACCTCAAGGGCGTCCAAAATCGACGGCATGTGGCTATGATTTTCAAACGATACGTCTACTACCGGGCCGATTACCTGCGTAATTTTCCCTATGTTTGCCGCATTTGACATTGTTTCGCTTTGGTTTATTGGCGTATATTTATTTTCAGACCGCAAAAGTAGTTGATTATTCGATCATAACAAACCTTTATGGGGTGCAAATATTGGATATTTTTGAGAAAATGCCTGGCAAACAATTTGACCATATATAAATCTACTGGGGAGAATACGTTTATAGGCAATGAATGAGCTTTTTTTTTGGAAATCCTGGACACGACCCGAACGTGTAACTTTTTGGGGGATCACCCTGTTGATCCTCTTGTCCCTATCCGGATTATTCATCCTATCGCCCTTATCCAATGGGGGAAACTCAGTTCCCTGGGACATCCTCACCAAACTAACCGAAACCGTAATCCCTGCCAACTGGATTGATTTCGGAAATTTCAGCTTCACCATACAAACACCGACGGTCGTCGTAACGGAAGAATATATTGCCCCCCTGCTTCTACCTGATATCACCAACGCAAAGGTTTTTCTTGTCGTTGCATTGCTGGGTTTATCCATCGCCTTCGCCGCCCTAACAACCCTATCCCGATTCTGGTACAAGGGTGGACTAGCCCTGTTTATCCTTTTGGTCGTTTTTTCCAGAACGGAATTTCTAGTGCTGAACAGTCTCCCCGAAAGGGCTTTACTCCTTTTAATTTTAATCCTTTATGGAGGAACGGGCTACTATTTTCAGGCATTTAAAATACATACGCCCACGCCCACTAGGATCCTAATATTTATCTTCCTTACAGCCATTCTTGCGTTCGGCACCGGCTTGCTCACCACAACCCCAGAACCCGCTTATGCATTTTTGGTTTATAGCATGCCCTTCTGGTTAGTCCTTTCTGTAATCTTTCTGTTAGTCTCCGCTACTGAAATCTGGTATGGGCTCATTTGGCTGACTACTTCATCCATAACCGGCATGGGGAAACGTGCCCTTCCTAATTTTTTAGTCATCGGTTTTATCTATCTTTTAATTCTGGTATTTGCGTATGTAGGGAACACAAAGATGGCCAATTGGGGAATGGTCATTGTACCTGCCTACCTGCTTGGAACCATCGCCGCTATCCTGGGATTCTGGGGCTTTAAACCTCGTTGTGAAAGTACCGAGGGGCATTTACCCTTTCGAGAGACCGGCTTTTGGTTGTACACGGGGTTATTTCTAATCACCATTGCGCTCACCGCCATGGCCTTTTCGGCCTTAAATGATCCTCTCCTGGAGGTGCTCGAAGATACGGTGATCAATGGACAATTGGGTATGGGTGCAGCCTTCCTATTTTATATCATTCTCAACTTCTATCCACTTCTGAAAGACGGATTAAAAGTACATCGAATTCTTTACAAGCCTCTGAAATTCAGCCTCACCCGTACCCGAGTGATCGGTGTGGGTTTGGTAGTAGTGTTGTTTTCAATGCAGAATTTATTTCCCATCAAACAATCCATTGCAGCTTATTTCAACGGACTGGGCGATTGGCATACAGTCGTTGAAGATCACACCCTTGCGGAACAGTACTACCAAATGTCGATCCAACAGGAATTTCAAAATCATAAAGCAAATTACGCCTTGGCTTCCTTGGCCAGAATTCAAGGCGATAAAAACGCAGCCGTTTACTTCTTCCGCCAGGCTACCCTCAAAAAACCATCCCCACAGGCTTATGTCGGATTGAGTAATTTATTAATGGAGGACAACCTCTATTTTGAATCCTTATACAATCTCCGGGAGGGTATATCCAAATTCCCCGATAACGGCCCCCTATTGAATAACCTCGGCCTGCTGTACTCCCAAACAAACCTCGCAGACTCTGCCTATTACTTTTTGAGTGCAGCAGAACAGGTATCGAAGGATCCCATTCCGACACTCAATATTATCGGTACGATGATGAACGTTCTAGACGCACAAACCCTCGCTTCTCTGCTGAAGCCTAAACAGAAATTTGAATCGGTTTCCTGGGATGCTAATCGTTTGGCGATCCAAAATCTGGTACGTCAGTTTCAACCTGAGAATGAAAACAAACGAGCTGTTCTCGCTGACTCCCTGCTCAATGCGGCAGGATTTGCTTACTGGCTTAATTTCCTCTACAATCAAGGTCCTAATGACGAAAATCTGGCTGCGAAAGCAAACAGACTCGTCCTTCATAATGACCTTTTAGCCGATGAATTGCTCTTGGCCGCCGCCCATGCAGATTTTTATGGGGGAGACAAGATACGTGCATTGGAAACGCTGCTAACACTCCTTCGCGATGAAACGCAACATGCAGACCTTTATCGAAAAATTATTGCGCATTGGTTTTTGCAATTAGGTTTATATGACAAAGCCATTGACTATTTTTCTCTGTTAAAGGATGTCGACGGGATTGTAGGCCATGCCATCGCACAGGCACTTTCGGGTAACCCTGTTTCAGGCGCTTTGGTGCTGGAAGCATTAAATGAACTTTCCATCGATAGTATTGAAGTAGGAAATCTGCGAGAAAAAGTGATCGACTTAAAACCGCCCCATACTGTCACCGACTCCCTGTTAGCCGAAGCCCTTCAAAGCGGAAGCGAAAGTAAATACCTAGAAGCATTGAGGTCCAACCCGTTTCACCCAACGGTGGTCGTGGCTTACACCGAATTTTTACTTAAAAACGGCTCGCGCACGGAAGAGGCTTACCAAGTGTTGGTCAATGCGATGCGATTTAACGAAAGTGCTCCCGAAATTTGGGCAGAATATGCTTTACTTAATTTGGAATTAGGGCTAACTGACCTGGCCGAAGAAGCAAAACAAAAGGTAGCCCAGTGGGCAGATTCAACTGCTTATCATCATTTTCTTACCCGCTATCAAGCTAAATGGTCGCTCAAACAAAAACTGCACGAAGAGTTTAGATAATTAACTAACTTGGAAGCCGCAAATAGTTGAACACCTATGAAAATTATAGAAATGTCGAATATTTCCCGGCGTTACCATATGGGAGCGGAAATAATCGATGCCCTAAAATCGGTCACACTGGAAATAAGCAGAGGAGAATACGTCGCTTTTATGGGTCCTTCCGGATCCGGAAAATCGACCTTGATGAACATCATCGGCTGTTTGGATACTCCTTCTTCCGGACAATACATTTTAAATGGTAAAGATGTGAGTGATATGAGTGAAGGAGAACTAGCCGAAATTCGCAATCGGGAAATAGGGTTCGTTTTCCAAACTTTTAACTTGCTTCCCCGTATGTCTTCTTTAGATAATGTGGCCTTGCCCCTCGTCTATGCCGGCCTTAGCAAGGCAGAGCGGAATGAAAAGGCGATGAAGGCATTGATCAACGTCGGACTGGAAAACCGTGCCCACCATAAACCCAACGAACTTTCCGGTGGACAAAGACAGCGGGTGGCCATAGCACGAGCATTGGTTAACGACCCTAGTATTCTTTTAGCGGATGAGCCTACCGGTAACCTGGATACCAAAACTTCCTACGAAATAATGGACCTTTTTGATCAATTGTATAGTAAGGGGAATACGATTGTGATGGTTACACACGAGGAAGATATCGCTCATTATGCTCACCGTATCATTCGACTGCGGGACGGTCTTATCGAATCGGATACGATAAACCCCTCCCCAACGAAAGCGGTCCTCCCGGCATAAAAGTTATTATTAACCTGCAAAACTACTAATATCGCATGGTCCACAACCGAAAGGTCTATCGCAGGATCAGTAACACTTCTTTATGGGCACCGTTTTCCCGGTAATCTTGTGAAACCACCTTACCTCGCCCTTTATAGATGACCTTATAACCTTTGTTTTCCAATATAAACAAGGCATCGCGAAGGGTGAGCCCAATTACATCAGGAAGTTTGACCTCAGCCTGATATTTTTCAGCCCATTGGGCATTTTGACGCCCCAACACCTTCCCACTAAGCCATCCCCGAGTCACATCGGGAGCGCCTGCAATTTTCAACTCGTTGGCAATGGCGACCAAATCTTTAGAATAACCGGCGAGCATAACTTCTTTTACCGGTGTCGATTCGAGCGTATCCACTGGCACATCGTGCAGACTTACATCGTATAGGAAAATTCGATCAGCAATTTCCTTAAATACAGGTGCGGAAACACTACCCCCATACAAAGCTGACAAAGAATGTCCCTTCGGATTATTGATCGACACAATCATGCTATATTTCGGGTTTTTGACAGGAAAAAATCCGGCAAAAGATGCGTGATACTTACCCTCTTCCGGACCTTTCGGACCGTTCAACTGCGCCGTACCGGTTTTACCGGCAATGCTATAGTAGGGCGAGTTGATTTTGTTGGCAGTTCCGTTGGCTACAACGCCCGCTAAGGCTTCTTGCATTTGGCGAATGGTCGATTCGGAGGCGATACGCTCCCTGCTCACCTGAGGGACAAATTCCTCGACCAGCGCCCCATTGCTTCGAATCTGGCGTACCAACATCGGTCGCACCATATACCCGTCGTTGGCGACGGCATTGTAAAAGGTAAGCATTTTCAAAGGGGTAACTTTCATCTCGTAACCATGAGAGATGAAGGGTAAAGAAACCGTCTTATTCCAACTCGCATCCGAGGGGCGCTTGATGACAGACTCCGCTTCCCCTTTAATAGGAATGCCCGTTTGGCCTCTCAATTGAAAACGATCCAAATAATTACTGAATCGCTCGGGATTTTTAGCAAAGTATTTTTGAGCCAACATGACCGTCCCTACGTTACTCGACACTTCCAAAACTTTTTTCGCCGTAATAGGCCCGTATCCCGACTGCCTCACATCCGAAATTGTGATTCCCCGGGTAAGACGATAGCGGCCGTTACCCGTATTCACAATTTCCTTATTAATATCAAATTTGCCTTCCTCCACGGCGGCCATGAGCGTGGCTAATTTGAAAGTTGAACCCGGGTCAGAAGCATTTTGCAAGGCGTAATTATAATTATCTCGTAGAACCCCCTTTTGGTTTGTGAAGTTAACGATCGCCTTGATTTCACCGGTTTTTACCTCCATGACCACCACGCAGCCGTTGTCGGCATTAAAGTTTAAAATGGCTTTACGTAGGGCGGATTCGGCAAAATCCTGAATATTCATATCCAGGGTGGTATATACATCCATGCCGGGAACCGGTCTTTCAATATAGTCGCCGATCGGTATCTTCATCGACTTGTCTAACTCCATCAATTGAGATCCGCTTTTACCAGCCAGGTAGTTATTAAAACTGGCTTCTATTCCCACAGCCCGGGTCTTATCAGTGCCCTCATTACCGATGGTACGACTAGCCATTACCCCAAACGGTTTGTAGCGGGAAACCGATGTTTCCAACACCCCGCCTTTCAAGCCGCCGTTGAAAAATGGCAACTTTAGAACCTGCTCTCGTTGAAAGAAATCTATTTTGTAGGGAATTAAACGCATGTAGCCACTTTGACCACTAGGCATACGTCGCTGGCGAATCTCCCGCTCCAGTGCTTTGGCCGACTTGCCTGGGAATAGCTCGGTGAACTTTTGGGTAAACTCGGTAATATATTTTTCAAAATAGGAGCTATCGGCTGCTCGGGCATCAAAACCCACATAATAGAAAGGTAGGGAAGTGGCTAAGACACTGGAATCGGATGAAAAAATATTTCCTCGTTGCGCCTGAATTTCGACAACCTTTTCCTTCGACTGATCGGCCCACATCTTCCAGGTTTTCCCTTTATAGACGTCGAAGTACTGAATATGGATCAACTTAGCGAAAACACCGATCCCTAGTAAAAATATCGCCCACGTAATCAGGTATGCCCGGCCAATTAATATTTGCTTATTACTTTTCCCTCTCTTTACCGCTTTAGCCATAATCGAACACCCTGGATTATTTTTCCAATTCCGAACGTTTAACAATAATCTTCATGGGGGGAGCTTTACGTTCCATGATGGAATCCCGTATCAATTTGGCTTGTATTTCAGACTGCTTCCCACTCTTCATATTTTCAGCGACGAGCGTCGTGTATTCTGCTCGCATATTTTCCAATCGCTGACTCAATATCACAGTTTTACGTGCATTGACTTCATCAAAGTAGCCGATTCGTCCCTGTAAGACGAGTAAAAATACGATCCATAACAGGTAATAAAAATAGGCGACGGGATAACGATGGTCTTCGGGTAAGTTTCGGGCTGAATCTGCAAAAAGCCTATCCAGCGGAATCAACCGATTTAACCAATTAAAAAGCTTATATTGATTTTTGCCTTCAAGGGGTTCAGGCATTTTCTTGGCCATAGTGTCTTATACTAACTTAACGGTGTGTCTAGGTTACTCTTCCAAAATCTTCTCGGCAATTCTCAATTTAGCGCTTCGCGCCCGTGGATTTCTCAACACTTCTTCCCCATCCGCTTCAATAGGCTTTTTCGTGATGGCTTGTAAGGGTTTGATCACTCTTCCATAAAAGTCCTTTTCCGGCTCGCCTTTAAAATTCCCTTTCAACATAAAATTCTTAACCAATCGGTCTTCCAGTGAATGATACGACATAACCACCAACCTGCCCCCCGGTTTTAAAAGCTTAGGGGTTTGGGTCAAGAAATTTTCCAACGCCTCCAATTCTCGGTTTACTTCGATTCGAATCGCCTGGAATACCTGGGCATAGTACTTGTATTCCCTATACTTGGGTGCAAACCGCTTCAAAATCGCGACCAATTCCCCAACCGTATTAATGGGTGCATTATGACGTGTAGTGAATATAGCGTTGGCGAGCGTACGGGAATTATGCACTTCCCCATAACGACTAAAAATGCTTTGTAAGGCTTCTGCAGAATAATTATTAACCACCTCCCAAGCTGATTGCTCCCCATCATTGGTATTCATTCGCATATCAAGAGGACCATCAAACCGCGTGGAAAAACCCCGAGAGGGGTCGTCAATCTGGTGCGACGAAACGCCTAAATCGGCAAGTATCCCATCTACTGCACCAATATTGTATACCTTCAAATAGCGTTCTAAGAAGCTAAAATTAGCCTGTATAAATAGAAAACGGGAATCGCTTTTGAGGGCTTCCGCATTTTCCCGTGCATCCTGATCTTGGTCGAATGCAATCAAACGACCGTTTTCGAGGCGGTCTAAAATTGCTCTTGAATGCCCACCCCCACCGAAAGTAACATCAACATACACTCCGTCTTTTTTTATATTCAACCCTTGCATGCATTCGTTGAGCATCACCGGAATGTGATAAGGGGAGGTACTTAAATCGGTTTTCATTTTGTTGTAAGAGGTGCGAATTTCTTGGGCAGATTAACTACAAATTTAACGAAATAGATAGGCACATGTCCATCCGAAAAATACGATTCTTGAAAAAGTAAAAGATTTGGATCGAATTATGGAACCCGCTTCTACAGCCCAACAATGGTATGCTTGCATAATAACGAGAAGTTTTGTTACATTTGCATAACTACGTTGCTGGAACTAGTTCTCACTATATCTTCCTATGCGAAAAGAAAAAACGGTCGATTTCCATATTAAATGGGCTTGGCATTCCATATCGAAAATGTATAACAGCGTGGCTGCCCGTTTCGATATGACCATGGCCACCTGTTACGTACTCCTCAATATAGACATTGAAAAAGGGACACCCGCCACCAAAATTGGCCCGTCCCTGGGAATGGAACCCCGAAGTATGGTAAGAATGCTAAAAACCTTGGAGGAAAGAGGCCTCATTTACAGAGAAGTAGACGACAACGACAAGCGGTTTGTCAGGATAGTGCTC
>JBAYRB010000047.1:0-9886 GCA_041676905.1 Spirosomataceae bacterium | reverse complement strand
CTGGATTAGTTTTGATGCTGCTCCCGCAACAAATCATTAACCGTCTTCACCGGATTAAAAGTGATAAGCGGTACCTCCACAAATACGGTATTCCAATCGGCCATAGACCCGTTCCACAAGCCCGGTAATTCTTGAGCTTTGAGCTCCTTGCCATCCTTCGATTTTGAAGAGATAAAACCCGTGGTAGGGTCGCGAAAATCTTCAAGCGCGTAGGTGTCTCCGTTTGCATCGCGAATAGCAACGACTAGGTCAACGGGATTGAAATGGGTTGCTTGCATCCAAATAGCTTTTTGGTCAGGATTTGTTAAATCTACTTGAGCTGATTCAACCACCTGTAGGGATACGCTTCCATCTGCGTTGCGTGCCCAAAAAGGTCCACCCCCAGGTTCTCCTTCATTTTTCACCATGCCACAAGCGCGTACAGGTCGATGTAGTTTACGCTTGAAGTAATCGGCTTTTTGAGCATTGTCCCATTCTTCAAAACCGTCGGGAGGTAGTGTATTCAATTGTTGCCGATAAAATTGGTCTAATTCCTGTAGCAATTCCGGACTTACTCCTTGTGCTAGTTTCTTTTGAAAATCGAATATTTGACGCTGTAAATCCAATAGAATAGCCGCCAGCACCTTTTTATAGCGAACGGTCACCGGTTTTAACCGGTCGGGCACGACATTGTCGACATTTTTGATAAAAATTAAATCAGCCTCTAATGCCGATAAATTGGCCAACAAGGCTCCGTGGCCGGCAGGGCGAAATAGCAGACTACCGTCCTCCTCCCGGAAGGGTGTATTATCCGGGTTAACCGCTATGGTGTCCGTTGAGGGGTGTTGCTCGGAAAATGAAATATAGAATTTGGTTTCGAAATGACTTTCGTAATGGGGAAGACGTTCGACCACCAGTTTTTCGAATTTATCACGGTGTTCGGGTGACACTGTAAAATGCAGGAAAGCTACCCCTCCCGATGAAGCATAATGGATCGCTTCGACGAGGTGTTCTTCAATTGGTGTTCGGGGCTTGGGCTCCGATTTATGAAACTCTAATAAACCCTTAGGCAGATTTCCATAGCCTAGACCTTTGTCAGTCAAAAAGTATTCCGCAATTAGCTTTCGATCGGCCGTGGCAATATCCAGGCCATCAGCAGCCATTGATTGTTTCAGACTATCATAAAAAGCAAATTTTTCAATTTGGGAGAAAAAGTCTTCAACCGCTTGATCCGATTGGTCAAAATCTAAAAAAGCAAATAGGGATTTGAACATTCGTGAGGCTGCGCCCGATGCGGGTACAAACTTCAGTAAAGTGAGTTGGCTTTCTTCGACGAGCCTATCGTAAGTGCTTACTCTCTCATCGGCTTCACTTTCACTGATCCTAATGATTCCGTCGCCTACGGTAGCAGCTTTCTCTAACTTTAGATAGGGAAAACCCTCAGTAAAATATTTTAATTGTTGTTCAACTTTCTCTATATCTACTCCCCTGGCTTTAATTTGTTGCAGGTCTTTTTCTTCCAACATACTATAGGTTAGTTTGATTTGAAACTAAGTTGTTGCCACTTTACATTTCTATTTAAAAGCAAAATAGTCTTGGTTCTTACGTATGTTACCATAACAATTGTAGGAGCGGCCTCCGACAGCTGAGTTGCCCGTGCTATGCAATTGTATTGGTAGAGTGAAAGTGCCTTCATTATTCGTATGCTTTTTAGGCACTTTCTATACTAGGTTATTATTAAATCTTTGTTTCTTAAAGGATTCTCAATTTTGCAAAACTGAGCAAAAGGGTTTTTTCGCCCGCATCGTCGAAGGCAATCACGGCTTTACGGTCAGCCCCATTAACATCGATTGACTTCACCACGCCAAATCCGAATCGTTGGTGTTCAACTCTTTGTCCGACTTCCAATGCTGAGGTATCGCTTGGGGTAAAATCGGGGGAGGGAGTATGGGTGGGAGCTGCCTGGCTGCGGGGTACCAACATATGTGCAGGCGTTTTAACGGCATAAGACCTGGCTACAGGTTTCTGTGCCGCCTCGGGAGCACCGCCTAAACCGCCTTGGAAATTTAAATATCGAGGATCTATTTCCATCAAAAACCGACTGGGTTCGCACATTTTTAAACGCCCCCATTGGTATCGACTTTCCGCAAAAGTTAGGGTTAACTTCACTTCTGCCCGCGTAATCGCTACATAAAATAATCGACGTTCTTCCTCCAGGTCCTGGCGACTTTCGAGCATCATTTGACTCGGAAAGAGATCTTCCTCCATTCCGACTATATACACATTTCTGAACTCCAACCCTTTTGCCGAGTGAATCGTCATCAAAGTGACTCGATCGCTGTCCCCATCTTCATCAGGTTCGTCGGCATTGGTCAGGAGGGAGACCGACTGCAAAAAGGCGCTGAGGCTAATATCCTCATCTTCTTCTGCCTGATCGGCAAATTCTTTAATGGCATTCAATAACTCCTGAACGTTCTCATAACGAGAAAGACCTTCCACCGTTTTATCATCATGCAACTCCTTAAGCAAGCCCGATGCTTGGGCAATGTGGTTAGCGATTTCATACGCATTTTTACCACTTTCGACCATCACCTTAAAGCTTTTTATCAGCGTAGCAAACTGACTTATGGGAACCGTTGCCCTACCGCTGACATAGCGATCTACATTACTGACCACATCCCAGAGACTAATACCATGTTCGGCGGCAGTGACTACGATCTTGGCCACTGTCGTTTCCCCAATTCCTCGCTTAGGCAAATTGATAATCCTACGGAATGCCTCTTCATCGCGTTGGTTAACCGTAAACCGTAAATAGGCGAGCAGGTCTTTAATTTCTTTGCGTTGATAGAATGATAGGCCTCCCACAATCCGATATTTAATACCTCTTTTTCGAAGGGCTTCTTCAAATGCCCGCGACTGAGCATTGGTTCGGTATAAAATGGCAAAGCTATCATTGCTAAGGTTCTCCCTCATTTTCTCTTCGAAAATCGAAGCGGCCACCAGTCGTCCCTCCTCATTATCAGAGCCTGCTTTGATGACCTCAATGGGAGTACCCTCCGTATTTTGGGTAAAAACATTCTTTTCCAGCTGCCCTTTGTTACGAGAAATTACCGAGTTGGCGGCTTTCACAATGGTTTGTGTCGAACGATAATTCTGTTCGAGTTTCACGACCGTAACATCTGGAAAGTCCCGTTCAAAATTCAAAATGTTTTCAATATTCGCCCCCCGGAAAGCATAGATACTTTGCGCATCGTCACCTACAACACAAATATTACGGTGAACGGCCGAAAGTTTACGAGTAATTAAATACTGGGAAACGTTGGTATCTTGAAACTCATCCACCATTACATAGTGAAACCGGTGTTGGTATTTATGGAGGACTTCCGGGAAATCGCGGAACAAGACGTTTGTATTGAATAGTAAATCGTCAAAATCCATGGCATTAGCCTGGAAGCATCGCACGCTATAGGCTTTATAAATCCTTCCGATTTCCGGCAGTTTACTCGCTGCATCATCAGCTTGAATCAGGGCATTTCGTAGGTAATCGTCCGCTGAAATAAGTCGGTTTTTCGCCCCTGAAATGCGATTGAAAACAACGTTCGCTTTGTAAATCTTATCATCCAAATTGAACTCCTTGACGATGGTACGAATTAACGACTTGGAGTCATCGGTATCGTAAATAGAGAAATCGCTGGTATAGCCCAAGTATTTTGCTTCAAAGCGTAGAATTTTAGCAAAAACCGAATGGAAGGTTCCCGACCAGATATTTCTAGCTTCCATGCCCACCGCTTTTTCAATACGCTCCCGCATTTCGCCGGCAGCTTTGTTGGTAAAAGTGAGCGATAGTATTCGAAACGGATCGACACCATTCTCGATCAAATGGGCAATTCGATACGTGAGTACTCGTGTTTTCCCGGACCCCGCTCCCGCAATAATCATCATCGGCCCTTCACCATGTAATACGGCCTTCCGCTGAGGTTCATTTAAACCTGATAAATAATCACTCATTCTCTTTTTTGTTATTCAACCGGCGCATACACAATACCATGCACCTTCCATAGTCCTCTCAAATCCTGTGCCGGCACACTAATACTCCCTCCCAGGGGATTGTCGGAGTGGAGTGTGAGATATTGCCTGGTCAGCAATTCATTCTCGCGAATTCGCTTTATGACAAAGAAATCTCTGTAGACTACTGCAAAAACCCCGCCCGATTGATACATCCAATCGGCAGGATTTACCTCGGTAGCTATAACCCGCGCACCATCCACCAATTGAGGGCTCATGCTGTTCCCCGACACCTCGATCACTACGGGTTTTTTCAAATACGCAATAGCTTCCCGATGAACGTGGAAGGAAGGTATTTCATCATAACGGAACCCTTCCGTATAAGATTCCACAAATGTCGCATGAAATTTTATGGGCAAATAAGGTATTTCACGATAAGGTTCATCCGTAGCAGTTATCCGAACCCTTGCATTACCTTCACGTAGTACGGGAAGAACTCCTCTCAATAGGTAGTCGGCACTTACCTGCGGATAACTTTGAAGTAAACGCGCAATGGTGTCATAGGAAGGGTTGGCACGACCGTTGAGAATATTGTAAAACTTCGAAGAATTCTCCCCCAAATCCTTAGCAATCTGATAGATGGATATTCCGAGCGCTTCAAATACTTCTTTGAGTCTCTCCTGGATGGTAAGTTCTTCTTCCTGCATGGGTAATATGGGTCAAAAAGGTGTGTCGTTGTGGTGCGGTTAGCTCCTTCCTACTCGCTGTGCTGAAACACCCGCAATATAATACAAGTTAATCATATTTCAAGCGACGTGTTTCCATGATTTGTTCCAACGAAACGGTAGGGCTATCTCTTGAGTCGATGCTTTTTACCGCAGTACCGTTAAAAAAACCGTAACTTCGCATATCACTACTTGGGAAGTCGTCTTATATGAAATTCAAAGACTATTACAGCCTTTCAGCTACCATCAAGGAAAATCTGGAAAATGCTGGCTTTTTCAAACCTACTGACATTCAATACAAGGCCATTCCCTCCATATTGAGAGGAGAAGATGTTTTAGCGGTTGCCCAAACCGGTACGGGAAAAACGGCCGCTTACGCCATTCCTGTATTGCAGAAGGTTTCTGAATTGAATGCAAGACAACGTAATGAAGGCATCAAGTGCCTGGTATTGGTACCGACCCGGGAACTGGCCTTACAGGTGACAGAAGTGTTTCAAAAAATCGGCAGAGGCACCCGGGTATCGACTTTCTCCGTTTATGGTGGCGTAGAACAAGACCCCCAAATTGCCAAATTGGAGAAGGGAATTGATATCCTCGTAACCACTCCAGGGCGGATGTTCGATTTGGCTAGTCAAGGCTATATTCGGTTAAATCGGGTGAAAATATTGATTCTCGACGAAGCCGATCGAATGTTGGACAAGGGTTTTTTGAAAGATATAGAAGATGTAAGTCAGCGACTCCCACAGAAAAGACAAACCCTCTTTTTTTCAGCAACCATCGACGAGACGATTAAGAAACTGGCTTATTCTTTGGTGACAAATCCCATCCGTATTCAAATATCCCCGAAAGATCCAGTCTCCAAAAATGTCAACCATGCAGTCACTTTCGTGCAAATGGAAGACAAGCGTTTTTTTCTGGAACGCATCATCCGGAGTAACCCTGATGCAAAAATCATGGTATTCGTCAGAACCAAGGTACGAGTTGGACGTGTACAAAAAGCACTCGAACGGATGGGTATAAATGCGGTAGCTTTACATGGTGATATGGAACAAGAAGACCGTTTCGACACCTTGGATACATTCAAATCCGGAAGGGTTAAGATCCTCTTATCCACCGATGTCAGCGCCAGGGGTATAGATATTCCGGATATTGATATCGTCGTGAATTATGACTTACCTGAAATTGCAGAAAATTACGTGCATCGAGTCGGACGGACCGGTAGAGGAACCCGAAAAGGGCAAGCCATTTCTTTCTGTAGTAAGGAAGAAGAAGATTTACTGGCAGAAATTGAAACCTATGTTTCCAAACCTATCAATCGCATCGATATTTCGAAGGATGCTTATCGAGAAATCCTAGAAACTGCCACGGAAGTCGTTCCGGATCTTAATGCTCTATTGAAAGAAATCGAAGCGTTCGAAAACCGTAAAAAAAGGAAGAAGAAGCGATGAGCATTGTAGAAATAAAAAAAATCCTCCCGCAGAGCGTGGAAGGATTCGTTTTCGGCATTAACCGGTGAATTCCTTAAACCCGTAATGTACCTTTTTCGTAAGCTTTTCTCAACGTAGCTTCGATGCCATTTTTGTTGATGGTACGAAGTGCAGAAGTAGAAACTTTCAACGTAACCCACTCCCCAGTCGAAGGGATAAAGAAACGTTTCTTCTGCAAGTTGGGATAAAACTTGCGCTTGGTTTTATTATTCGCATGGGATACATTGTTCCCAACACGGGTTCTTTTTCCTGTAATTTGACAAACTCTGGCCATGACTGATCTTTTTCTATTCTCTAAAAGCGGTGGCAAAGGTAGCAGAATTCCTTTGGATTAGCAACGAAGTTTCAAGTAATTTTCTATTTTGTGTTTACATAACTACGCCATTTCTTTGTAAATTCATCGCTTTCCTTCACTTATACCTCTATTTTATGCACATCGATTATTCCCATATTTCTGAAAATACTCGCCATTTTATTCAATTGGAAGCACGGTACGGTGCACACAATTACCAACCTCTTCCGGTGGTAATAGAACGAGGAGAAGGTATTTTCTTGTGGGACGTCGACCAAAAAAAATATTATGACTTTCTTTCCGCCTACAGTGCAGTTAGCCAGGGGCACTGTCACCCTCGTATTATCGAAGCCCTTAAGAGCCAGGCAGGGACATTGACCCTTACTTCGCGTGCGTTTTACAACGACAAATTAGGTCCGGCAGAGCGATTTCTATGCGAATATTTCGATTATGAAAAGGCATTGTTTATGAATTCGGGTGTGGAAGCCGGGGAGACAGCTCTCAAACTCACGAGAAAATGGGCTTACAAGCGCAAAGGCACTCCCATCAATCAGGCAGTAATACTGTTCGCTGAAGGAAATTTTTGGGGACGTACTGTGGCCGCCGTCTCAGCCTCGACAGATCCCCAAAGTCGAGACCATTATGGGCCTTACCTGCCAGGGCTTCAAATCGTGCCCTATAATGACTTGGAGGCGTTGGAAAACGCCTTCCAGCAAAATCCCAATATTGCCGGGTTTATGGTTGAACCCATCCAGGGGGAGGCCGGGGTAATTGTGCCTTCCGAAGGCTATTTGAAAGGAATTCGCAACCTATGTGACAAATACAACGTGCTGTTTATCGCCGATGAAGTTCAGACGGGGATCGGCCGAACCGGCAAAAGGTTAGCCTGTGATTGGGAAAATGTCAAACCTGACATCCTCGTATTGGGAAAAGCGCTTTCAGGTGGAGTTATGCCGGTTTCTGCGGTACTAGCAAACGATGAAATCATGCTCACCATCCGTCCCGGCGAACACGGATCTACCTACGGAGGAAACCCATTGGCCTGTGCCGTGGCAATCGCTGCCCTCCAGGTTGTCACCGATGAAAAACTAGCCGAAAATGCTGAATACCTTGGTCAACTATTTCGGCAACGAATGACATCACTGCAATTTGAAAGCGACTTGATCGCCGAGGTACGGGGCAAAGGATTACTGAATGCCTTGGAAATAAACGCTACAGAAGACTCCGATCTGGCCTACCAATTATGCATGGATATGCTTCAGAACGGGTTATTATCTAAACCTACCCATGGTAATAAAATTCGCTTTGCCCCTCCGTTGGTCATCAACGAAGAGCAAATGGATGCAGCTTGTTCCATCATAGAATCGAGTTTCCGACGTTTTCATCAATAGGTTTGGTGGACCATTCTTTTTAGAAACTATGCGTTACCGCGGTCTATTGCTTTTCTTGGTATTACCCTTTTTAACGGCTTGTGAAGACCAGTCGCTACCGCCTTTCTCATCCTTAAACGAAGTCAATCGCTGGATTTACCAGGAGATGAAATTATGGTATTATTGGTCGGACAAGCTCCCCGAAAAGCCGGATTTTAACCGTGCCCCCGATGGTTTTTTCAACGACTTACTCTACCCCTTCGACCCGAATCAAAGGCCCGACGGCGACCGATTTTCCTGGATACAAGCCAATGTGGACGAACTTTCCTCCTCCCTAAGCGGTGAGTATGTCTCGTATGGGATGGAATATCGCATCGGTCATGTCTCCGATATTGAGAAAACTATCGGCACGGTGTTGTACGTACTTCCCGGCTCACCGGCCGACCAAGCAGGCGTCAAACGCGGAGACACCTTTACCCAAGTGAATGACCAAGAAATTACCCTAAACAATTTCAGAACCTTATTGGCAGGCAATACGGAAAAGAAATTTACCTTAGCTGAATATAACCCGGAATCAAAGATTTTCGAGCCCCAACGTGAGGTTTCTCTACAGCCTGTCCGGTTACAAGAAGATCCCGTTCATTATTCGGCGGTAATAAACCGTGGTAACAAACTGATTGGATACCTGGTTTACCATCAATTTTTCCCATCGACCAATGGGACTAACGATCTCCGTTTTGATCGCAAATTGGAAAGTGTTTTTGAAGATTTTAAAAAGCAACGCATTGATGAACTTATCGTTGATTTACGATACAATTCCGGTGGGTATGTGAGTTCCGCGAACCTCTTAGCCAGCTTGATAGCACCGGGGGTTACGTCAAAAGATGTTTTCAGTATAAAAGAATACAATCCTAGGGTTTCTGAGGTACTGAAGAAAAATTACGGCAACTCCATATTTTTCGATTATTTCAGCGTAAAGAACCAAAATGTCGGCGCTCTCATTAACCGTGTTTTCGTCCTAACCTCTAAAAGAACAGCATCTGCAAGTGAATTGCTCATCAATGGTTTACTACCTTATATGGATGTCAAAATTGCAGGCGACACCACGGTGGGCAAAAACGTGGGCTCTATTACGATAAGAGACGAGGAAAAGCGTACGCAATGGGGTTTGCAACCTATCGTCTCCAAATCCTTTAACGGCCGCAGAGAATCCAATTACTCAGCAGGTTTTGCACCTGATTATACAGCCGTGGAGGGACTTTTGATTTATCCCTATGGGGACGACCGGGATCCACTTCTCAAAGCAGCACTAAATGCTATAACGAGCGAGGGGAATCAGCATTTACGGACGGCTGAACTTGGCAGCCCTCTACCGTCTGTTAGAGAAGTAACATCCAGTTTACGGGACAAACCGTCGGCCATGTTTGAAAATAAGCCTGATTTTTAGGCTATTGATCTACCAAGGTGGTGTAATAAACTTCCAACTTCACGGAACCCTTCGGCAAAACAAGCCGATCGAGGCTCGTTGCATAGGTAGAACCCGAATTGGAGGTTCCCATTGGCCCTATCAGAAACCCACTCGTTAGCGGTATTTTTTCCTGAACCATCTGCCGGAATATCGAGGAAATATCGATTCGATAGTAGCGGGCATTGGGGTTAAAAACGTCGTTATCAATCAAATCGCCTACTTCTAATGCAGAAATGGATGGCTCCCATTCGTTATTGAGACTCGATGGATAGATAGCGATTCGTGCGGGGGGAGGCATATAGGGCACTTGTGGATTACGGGGTAAATCAACCCTTAAAAAGGCACGATTAATTACTACTTTTCCTAAATCAAAACCGAAATTATGGAGAAATGGAAAATCCAGTCGGGTCATCAGTCCCACACCTGATTGAATAACTGAAATACCGTTTGTTTTATCGATTGACAGCGGGTTTCGGGTCGTCACCAAACTTTGGAAGGGTGTACCGGTACGATCGTTTACTATTTCATTATAAATCTGACCGATTGAAATGTCGACATTG
>JBAYRB010000046.1:0-9897 GCA_041676905.1 Spirosomataceae bacterium | reverse complement strand
TCACGGAGAGTCGCTCTGCCAGCTGATAGGCTATCGCAATTCGGGGTTCTGGGCGAACGTAAAAAAGCGAGTCCGCAGTAAAAATACTTCCCCGTAGCCCAATGTTTAGTTTCGTCTTTTCACCAATTTTCCAATTGTCCTGAATGTAAATACCACCTTCCAGGGAGTTTTCAGGTTCTGTCGATTGTTCAATAGGATTTTCGATCAATGTTCCTTGCAACACTAACGCTGAGGGCACAAACTGATGGCGGGTAAATTGGTAGCCAAAACGGAGGGAGTGATTCGAATGGGGATAGTAATCGAAATCGCCCTTAATCCCAATATCCTGGATTTTGGATAAATATCTTAGGCTAAATTCCCTTTCTACGCCTCCCTCCCGCTCTCCTTTCAATTGATTGTCAACCCCGAATTTGAAATTACTAAAGATGAGAGAGGTGTTCATAAACAATTTGGAATTGATCAGGTGATTCCAACGCAACGTAGCTGTCACGTTTCCCCAATCCAACCCGGCATTCATTCGCTCTCCACCCCCTTTTTCTTTGACCGAAAATTTGTCCTGGCCTAAGTATCCACTCACATAAAGCTTATTTTTTCGGTCAAAATCGTAGTTCAACTTTAGGTTTAAATCGTAGAAATAGTATCCGGGATTGACTTTTACTTCTTCCCCCCTTTGTTCTCGGGCAATGAGTGGCTTTGCCAGTATATCGACGTAGGTACGTCTTCCTGAGATCAAAAAGGATGATTTTCCTTTTACAATCGGGCCTTCGAGGGTAAGCCGAGAAGAGATGAGGCCTATTCCGCCTTCTCCGGCCAATTTTTCTTTATTCCCTTCCTTCATGTTCATTTCGAGAACCGACGATAATCGCCCCCCGAACTGGGCTGGGAAACCGCCTTTCGTAAGTTCAACACTTTTTAAAGCATCACTATTAAAAATTGAAAAGAAGCCAAACAAATGATTTGCATTGTATACGATGGCTTCATCGAGAATGACCAAATTTTGATCGGGTCCACCACCCCTTACATACAATCCGGCTTGTCCTTCTGTACCTTTCTGCACCCCCGGCATCAATTGCAATACTTTCAACACATCTTTCTCACCCAAAAAACCAGGTATTTTCTTGACTTGATGGATGGGTACTTCCAATCGACTCATTTGGGGAGTTTGACTGACATACCGACGTTGTCGACTTGCTGAAATATTCACCTCTTCCAACATAGTGGCCGAAACAAGAGCGACGTCACGTGAGGCATCGGTAGACCCTACCCAGGTAAAATATTGACTAATAAAACTTACCGCTGAGAAAGTTACCTGCAGGGAATCATTTGTGACGGGGACACGGAGTGCGTAAAAACCATACGAATTAGTTACTGTCCCATAAGGCGTTCCTGCAATATAAACGGACACACCCGGGAGGAGTTCTTGGGAGCCCTCCTCTTTGACAAAACCACTTAAGGTTGCAAAATGCTGAGCTTGAGCACCGTTTTGAAGGAGAAATAGGGCAATCAAAAGAGAATAAACTCTTACCCATTTGTCTCCAATATTCCGAAGCGTACTAACTCTAAAATGTAAATACAATTTTTCCAAATTGCTCTCCTTTATCCATACGGTCCATTCCCGCTCCTATTTCTTCGATGGGACGTATTGAATCAATCACCGGTACCAGATTACGTTTTTCAACAAAACGAATCATTTCTTCAAACTCCTTTGGAGTACCCATCGTACTTCCTAAAAGATTCAATTGTTTAAAAAATATTTTCGCAGGAAGCAGATCCGTAATATTACCTGTGGTTCCTCCATAGATACAAATTCTCGCACCCGGAGCAGCTACATCGATTAAACTTTTGAAATTATCTCCCCCGGCACTATCTACAATTACGTCAAAATAGCCCAAACGTGGCGCACCAATCGTTTGTAGTAGTTCACGATGCCAGTCTGTATTTTTATAATTCACTCCTCCTTTGGCGCCGAGCTCACATGCTTTTTGAATTTTATCATCGGACCCGGATGTTACCCAAACTTCAGCGCCTAGGGCAACCGCAAATTGAAGCCCGAATAAGGCCACTCCTCCCCCGATCCCAGTTATTAAAACTTTTTCTTGAGGTTTGAGCACCGCTCTCGTGGTTAAGCATCGCCATGCTGTCAGACCAGCTAAAGGAATAGCAGCGGCCTGGTTAAACGATAAATGGGAAGGAATTTCATGGAGGTAAACAACCGGAATTTTCACATATTCAGCAAATGTTCCCGGGTCTTCTAAACCTAAAATTTTAAATTCTGGTCCATAATGTGCGGGAATCTCCCCCCAGTTGTGGGCTGGATTAATCAATACCTGCTTTCCGATCCAACTTTCATCAGCCCGATCACCCACTTCCACTACGATCCCCGCCCCATCAGAACCTGGGGTAACCGGTAGACTTATTCCCGGATACCTCCCTTTTTGGATCCAAACATCCCGGTGATTTAGGGCAGCGGCCTTAATTTTGACAATAGCCTCTCCTTTGCTTGCTACGGGAGGGGCTGTCTCCTCCAGATGGATGGGTTCGTGTAAGTTTCTGAGTATCGCTGCTTTCACTCCAAAATTTTTTAGCTTTTGAATGTATAACGCAGCGAAGTAGATAAAACTTTTTTTATTTACAATAGTTTATCGTCGACTCGGGAATTCTTTTTTAAAACCTTTCATTTCAGCACTATAAAACCGTTGAGTGATTGAGTGATATTTAGGGTAATAGCATTCTCACTCCTCAAATTAACTTTACTACCTTTTCTGACGTCCGGCTAGAATAGCTTGTCTGACACTATCGTTATGAGTGTCGAGGAGCGCTTTGGCTTCTTCAGGACTAATATTCAACTCGTCCATTACCATACGTATAGCCCTATTCACAAGTTTATGATTGGTCAGCTGCATATCAACCATTTTATTACCTTTCACCCTCCCCAGACCAATCATCACAGAGGTAGATAGCATGTTCAATGCTAATTTTTGGGCAGTACCGGCTTTCATACGTGTACTACCCGTCACAAATTCAGGTCCTACAATAATTTCTACGGGGTATTCTGCTGCTTGCGCTACCGGAGAGTTTTCGTTACAAACGATGCACCCGGTAAGGATCCCGTTCTTACGCGCTTCGGTCAGGCCCCCAACCACATAGGGGGTCCGTCCTGATGCGGCAATTCCGATCAAAGAATCGTTGGAAGTTATGTTCCATTTTTGCAAGTCATTCCAAGCTTGTTCGGCATCGTCCTCTGCATTCTCCACAGCCTTTCGAATCGCCCCATCGCCACCGGCTATGATTCCCACGACCAGATCATAGGGGACGCCATAGGTTGGTGGACATTCCGAAGCATCGACGATACCTAACCTACCGCTTGTCCCTGCACCGATGTAAAACAGTCGCCCTCCTTTTCTCATTCTTTCCAAAACGGCTTCGGCCAAGCGAGTTAGTTGTGGAATAGCTTTTTCGACTGCGAAGGGCACGGTCTTGTCTTCCTGATTAATATTCCTTAACAACTCCTCGACACCCATTTTCTCTAGATCCTGGTAATGTGAGGGGGCTTCTGTAATCATTTTCGGTTCCTGCGACATCTTATTACGGTATTTGTTCAGATCAAATCACAAAATTAGGATTTTACGGTTATCCCCCACCAAGGGGCATAATATCAGGGTTGTAGATTAAAGTATAGCCTGACCTTATAAATATCATTTTTGATAGATATCTTCTTTTTTGTCTTTACCCTTTAACTTCGAAAGTTTCAATTTTTAAGCTCCACTACCCTATCCCTAAACTTGAAAATATTTAGAATTAACCGTGATTTTCAGCTTTTGTCTCCAAAATCAGCTGTGGTCTTGAAAATAATTAAAATAACATTTGGAAAATAGGATTCTTCCCACCTTATTTGTGTCACCAATTAAAAATTAGCGAAATTTCGCTGAGCAAGTTTAAACCTCATTGAAACCATGGCCGGGATGCTAACAATTTACGAGCTACTACTTCCACCCGAATGAGAGTGGGTGTTCTGATTGTAAATCCCAGGCGCCTCACTCATGACCAACGAGCGGGGCTTTTTTATTTAAACTCCTAACAACCATGTCGAACGAATTAAACAAATACTCCAAAACGCTAACACAGGAAGTAACCAACCCTGCGGCACAGGCCATGCTGTACGGTATCGGCCTTAAAGAAAAGGACCTCAGCAAACCTCAAATCGGTATTGCCAGTACCGGCTACGAGGGGAACCCTTGTAACATGCACCTGAACGGCCTGTCGGTCTACGTAAAACAGGGCATACAAGCAAGTGGTGAAATGGTGGGGCTTATCTTTAATACCATTGGTGTGTCGGACGGGATGACAAACGGCAATGATGGAATGCGGTATTCCCTTCCCAGCCGTGATATTATTGCTGATTCGATCGAAGCAGTGGTATCGGCGCAATGGTACGATGGGTTGGTAGCTGTGGTGGGTTGTGACAAAAACATGCCAGGTGCATTAATGGCCATGGCACGCTTGGACCGACCTGCTATTATGGTGTATGGAGGCACAATTCGTTCGGGGCATTACAAAGGACAAAGTTTGGATATCGTTTCAGCATTTGAAGCCTTGGGAAAGAAGTTTGCAGGTACGATATCTGATGAAGATTATAAAGGAGTAATCCAAAACTCAATCCCTGGGCCTGGTGCCTGTGGAGGGATGTATACGGCTAACACCATGTCGTCGTCGATTGAAGCGATGGGGCTGAGTTTACCGTTTAGCAGTACATTTCCGGCAACCCATCAGGGTAAACAAGAGGAGTGCAAGAAAATCGGGGCTGCTATGAAGAAGCTCCTGGAGATGGATCTCACCCCTTCTAAAATCATCACCCGCAAGTCTCTTGAAAACGCCTTAACCATTGTCATGGCTTTGGGAGGATCTACCAATGCGGCACTCCATTATTTGGCCATTGCCCGCGCTGCAAATATCCCTCTTACCCTGGACGATATTCAAAAAATCTCGGACCGTGTACCGTTCATTGCTGACCTGAAACCTTCGGGCAAGTACTTTATGGAAGATATGTTGGCCATCGGGGGTGTACCGGCGGTTATGAAATACCTTTACAAGGAAGGATTGATTCACGGCGACTGTCTGACAGTTACGGGAAAAACCGTTGCAGAAAATCTGGAGGACGAGAAAGATCTGGACTTCGAAGCACAAAAAATTGTATTCCCTTTATCGAATCCAATTAAGAGTTCCGGACATATTCAGATTCTATATGGTAATTTAGCTCCCAATGGTGCTGTCGCTAAGATTACTGGTAAGGAAGGTTTGCGTTTTCATGGTACGGCAAAAATCTGTGAACACGAATCAGAAATTATCGATGCCCTGGCGAAAGGCGAAATAAAACCAGGCCATGTAGTAGTTATTCGAAACTCGGGACCTAAAGGTGGACCGGGTATGCCTGAGATGTTAAAGCCCACTTCCGCTGTCATGGGTGCCGGTTTAGGCGACAAAATAGCCCTGATTACAGACGGTCGTTTTTCAGGAGGAACCCATGGCTTTGTCGTAGGCCACATTACTCCTGAAGCTTTCGAAGGTGGCCCCATCGCCCTAGTAAAAGACGGAGATGAAATCACAATCGATGCCACCACTCGGGAGTTGACCCTGCATGTGTCAGACGAAGAGCTGGCTAGTCGAAAAGCCGCCTGGGTGCCACCAACACCGCAGTTCACTAAAGGAATTTTGGGTAAATATATTCGTAACGTTAAGTCAGCAAGCGAAGGTTGCGTCACTGACGAGGGTTAGGAAAATACCATTTTTATAATCGATCACTCAATTTCACCAGAGCAATGGAATTAAAAGAAAACTTGGGAGTTTCAACCTCCCTCCATTCAGACTCTCAGAATACAACCGTTGCGGCTTCGGAAACGGAGTTAATTAACGGTTCCCATGCGGTGATGCGCTCTTTACTAGCCGAAGGGGTTGATACTATTTTCGGTTACCCAGGAGGAGCAATCATGCCGGTCTATGATGCTTTGTACGATTATCAAGATCAACTCAATCATATACTTGTAAGACATGAGCAAGGTGCGGGTCATGCTGCGGAAGGCTATGCTCGCATGTCGGGGAAGGTCGGAGTTTGTCTGGTCACGTCGGGGCCTGGAGCTACCAATTTGGTCACGGCCATTGCTGATGCCATTATTGATTCAACTCCAATGGTTTGTGTGATCGGTCAAGTGGCCAAACATCTGCTAGGTACGGATGCTTTCCAGGAAACCGATGTGATGGGCGTCACCATGCCTATTACGAAATGGAATTACCAAGTCACTTCGGCCGATGAAATCCCCGAAGTGATGGCGAAAGCTTTTTATATTGCCAAGTCTGGAAGACCGGGACCGGTACTGATCGATATCACGAAAAGTGCACAAATAGAAATGATGACCAAACCATTTGTGTACAAGCCCTGCACTTCCATGGTTAGCTATCGTCCACGCTTGGTCCCCAAGCAGGAACAACTTGAGAAAGCCGCTGAGTTGATTAATGCAGCCAAAAAACCTTTCTTATTTGTAGGGCATGGGGTGAAGATTTCAGGTGCTGAAAAAGCCTTGGAAGCATTTCTTGAAAAAACCGGTATTCCTTGTGCATCTACCTTATTAGGTCTTTCGTCAATTGCCGTGGACCACCCACTCTACATGGGTTGGCTAGGGATGCATGGAAACTATGGCACCAATGTTTTAACCAATGAATGCGACTTAATCATAGGAGTAGGTCTACGCTTTGACGATCGCGTAACGGGTGACGTTAGCCGTTATGCCAAGCAAGCAAAAATTGTACATGTAGACATAGACCCCTCCGAGATCGATAAGGTCGTCAAAGCAGATGCACCCGTGATTGGCGATGCTCGTGTCGTCTTGGAGATGTTGTTACCGCTGGTTAAGGAAGGTTCTCACTCAGAATGGATCGCCGAGTTTGACAAATATGCTCAAATGGAAGATGCGCAAATAACGCAGCCTGAACTAGCTGCCACCAGTGAGAAAATCAAAATGGCGGAGGTTGTCCGGAGTCTTTCCGACAAAACGAAGGGACAGGCTGTGATCGTAGCTGACGTCGGTCAACATCAAATGATGGCTGCACGGTACTACCAATTCAAACGCCCTAACTCTTTCATAACTTCAGGGGGATTAGGCACGATGGGTTTTGCGTTACCAGCTGCCTTCGGAGCAAAAGTGGGTGATCCTTCGAGAGATGTCTATACATTTATCGGAGACGGATGCTTCCAAATGACTATACAAGAATTGGGTACGATTGCCCAAAGCAAATTACCGGTTAAAATCATCATTCTTAATAATAACTTTTTGGGGATGGTACGCCAGTGGCAGCAATTGTTCCACCAAAAGAGATATTCATTCGTGGAGCTGGAAAACCCCGATTTCATTGCGATTTCGAAAGGATTCGGAATTGACGGCCATCGTTGCACTAAACGAGAAGAACTATCGGACTCCCTCGACCAACTAATTGCTTCCGACAAACCTTATGTACTAGAGGTTTTGGTCGAAAAAGAAGAGAATGTATTCCCGATGGTTCCGGCCGGAGCTTGTGTTTCAGACATCCGATTGAAATAAACAACGGCCCAAAAATATCGATTCCTTATTTTAGTTTCCGACATGTCAAATACATCGCCTACCGCAGCGGGTACACTCTATACCATCTGCGTATTTACTGAAAATACCATTGGCCTTCTCAATAAAATCACTATTCTGTTTAGTAGAAGGCGAATAAATATCGAGAGCCTCACTGTTTCCGAAAGTGAAAGGAAGGGCGTATCGCGTTTCACCATCGTAATCCATCACACCTCACGGGAGGAAGTGGAAAAGCTGGTGAGGCAAATTCGTAAGATTATTGAAGTTTTAGCAGTTTTCGGTTACCTGAATGAAGAAATCGCTTACAATGAAATTGCCATGTTCAAGATTTCTACCCTAAGTGGCGCGAAGCCTTTGGACGTAGAAGTTATAAACAAAATATATAAAGCCTGGGTGGTATATTGGGGACTGGATTATGTAGTTATTGAGAAAACTGGCACCCTGGAGGAAATTTTCGACTTTTTTAATTACATCAAGCCGTATGGTATCCTGGAGTTTGTGAGGTCTGGAAGGGTGGCCGTAAGTAAATCATCCAAGAGTCTGAGCGATTACCTACCCGAAACCGAGTGGGAATATTACCTATAATCAATTCCGGATCACCGTGTATTTAAAATATTCGTTTCCGGTTTTATTCTGTTGCCTTCCCATTGTCGTATTTTATTGGGTTGTTAATTCCATGGCCGTCAATGTCCCCTATCAGGATGACTTTGATGGCTTGTTAGAACCGGTTCTGTTTATTCATCAAAATGACCCAACATTTTCGGAATGGTGGCAGGCCTTGTTCACTCAGGACGACGAAAGGAGAATTGTGGTGGACAGGTTGGCAGCTTATGTCTCCTATCTGATCAGTGGGCATATCAATTTAAGAGGACTTATCCTCGTTGGAACCTTAAACCTACTCTTATTGGGGTGGGTATTTTATCGTTGGTTTCGCTCAACAAAAACCCCCTGGGTGCTGGGATTAGCCATCCCTTGGGTGCTTTTCAATATACAGTATTACGAAACAATTTTCTGGTCTATGATCCCCTTTCAGCATTTATCTGCATTTATCTGGGGGATCCTTACCATGTGGCTATTGTCAAGAAATACAAAAAGAACCTATATAGCCGCTTTGATTTTTGGGGTGTTAACACTTTTTTCAGATGTGTCGGGGGCATTTACCCTGGGTTCGGGTGGTTTAATATTAGTAGCTCAGCACCGTTGGAAGGAGTTGCTTCTTTGGGTGATCATAATGGGCGCATTTATACTTTATTATTTTACAGGTTTGGTAATTCCTGAATACCGCCCCAAATTTTCCGATAACTTCTCAAATCCGTTATTGTTAATATCCATTTTCACAGCGCTTTTCGGAATTTGGGCTGATCTAGGCCCTCAGACACCAGTTTTATTGAGAGAAAGTATGTCGGTGCTTTTGGGGATTTTAACCATAGCATTGATAGCATACTTTCTGTATAAAACGATCATATCGCTCCTACAAACTAAGAAACCCCTCCATAAAGATGACGCTTTTATCTGGGGTGCAATTGCTTTCGTTGCGGTGGTATTAGCGACCTTAGCCATTGGTCGTGCATCGGAAGGGATGGAGTCTATATTTAAACCAAGGTACCGACATATGTACGTATTCTGGTTGCTCTTGGTTTACATTTTATCCATCAGAAATCTACCTCAATTGTTTTCCCAAGGAAAAGTTCAAATTACCACCCTGGTCATCTCTGTACTCTTTTGCTTCAATGCTTACATGAGCTATTGGGGAGAACTTGACCAATTTAGGAAAACGCTACTTGCTGATGCATATCAATGGTATCATAACCGATCCCTACCGTCTTCGCCGATTTATTTATCGCTCAGGGATCGGGTCGACACGATTTATGAAGGAGTCTATAATGAAGGCATTTACAGACCTGAATCTTATCCATTTGCAAAGCTTCCTACGGCTCCTGTAGAAGGTAATGTAGACATCATATTGGATCAACACGACGGGAATGTTGAAGTAGAAGTCGTCAATTTTAAAAGAGGGGGGGGAAAAGATGATGGAGCTTATGTCTTATTCAAAGCGGCCAATGGAGAAACCCATATATTGCCTGCTTATCAGTCTGTTCGGCCTCCCCATCGAATACTTCTGGAAAAAAATTATTATTATCCGGGTGGACGAATCGCGCGTTATGGTACGGCCTATTTCCAATCAGACGTTTTCGACATTGAAATTGGTGTGATTGAAGGCGATCGTCAATACCGGCTTATTACAGGAAAACAATTACGTTTGTAAATTGATAGCTATATACGAATAATA
>JBAYRB010000045.1:0-9957 GCA_041676905.1 Spirosomataceae bacterium | reverse complement strand
GCCTGCACTTTACTTTTTGCCTCCTCTTTGGATTCAGGCCAAACACCAATAATTCGGTTCAGTTGTTCGGGTGTGAACTTGTCCAGAACGTTGTAAGTAGCTTTACTTGAAAATTCGGGAAGAACTTCAGACGTAGAAGCTAACAAGACTAGCTGAGAACTGTTGGCCTTAGGTTTGTCATCAAAGACAAACTGTTTATTGGAAAAATTATTTTTTGCTTCGCTCAGTTGTGCGAAGAGAATAAACACGCCTAATAGGAGAGTGGTTTTCTTTAGAATTGTACTTTTCATGGTATTTTCTTGTTTTATAGAGTATGGAATAAAATTCTGTTAACTACACTGCAAAAGTAATAAAATATTTGTGAATGTCAAGTATATAAGGCATAAACAGAATAAAATATCTGTAAGGTCTAGAATTGCTGAATTTTTAATAAATGGTAATATTGATTTAAAAATAGTATTATTCTGTTTTCTCAATTTAAACGAATCCTTTGAATCCAGCATTGTCCAATTTCAGCTACTGAATTGTTAATTATTGTTAAAATACAACATGTCTTTAGCGTGAATGACCCATTTTACTTCAGGCGGGAAGGCCATAGGTCGAATTGGAAATATTTAAGAAGGCAGTAGGCTAGGCTGGCGGTACTTGGCCAATTAACACCAAAGCATTACTTTTGAAGTACTGGCTTAGTATAGGCGAAAGGTATTTTTGGAATTTGCCAAAACATCCAATTTATTAAATGGAAATACCTGGCGGTAGTAAAATCTGTTTTCAATTAAAATCAAGTAAACGTGTCATTGCTTAAAGACAAAGTAGCCCTTATTACAGGGGCGTCGAGAGGTATCGGTAGGGCCATCGCCCAAAAATTTGCCCAACAAGGAGCACAGGTAGCATTCACCTTTTTGTCTAGTGTTGAAAAAGGGAAAGCGCTGGAAGATGAGTTGTCAGCTTATGGAGTTAAAGCAAAAGGATATCGCTCAGACGCCTCCGATTTTCAAGCTGCGGAAGAACTTGCAGCGGAAGTAGTGAAAGAGTTTGGGAAAATCGACGTTTTGGTTAATAATGCAGGAATAACCATCGACGGGTTATTACTTAGAATGTCGGAGGAGCAGTGGGATCAAGTTATTCGTGTCAACTTGAAATCGGTGTTCAACCTCACCAAAGCCGTATCCAAAAATATGATTCGCGCTAAATCTGGGTCCATCATAAATCTCACTTCCGTGGTGGGAATTAAAGGAAATGCTGGACAAGCCAACTATGCGGCTTCAAAAGCCGGTATCATCGGATTTACAAAGTCGATAGCTTTGGAGTTGGGATCTAGGAATATCCGTTCCAATGCTATCGCTCCCGGATTTATAGAAACCGAAATGACCGATGCCGTAGATCCGAAAGCAATTGAGGAATGGAAACAGCAAATCCCCATGAAACGAGGTGGGAAACCCGAAGAGGTTGCCGATGCTTGTGTGTTCTTAGCTTCTGATATGTCCAATTATATAACCGGACAAGTGCTGCAAGTGGACGGAGGCATGCTTACCTAAGTATCAGCCGCTTATGCAGTCAGGACTCCTGTTTACGACACCGGTTTGGTTTGTGCTACTTTGTGTAGCAGCAGGGGCCCTATATGCTTGGTTTCTATATTCACAAGAAGCACCCTGGAGTAAAACAATCAACACCGCGCTTGCTTTGGTGCGGGGCATTTTGGTTGCGCTGATCTGTTTTTTATTGTTGGGGCCGCGGGTAAAGAATATAGAAACCACTACCCACCAGGCGACAGCGGTATTGGCTATTGATAACTCTTCGTCGATGAAAGAGGTGGCTCCTCCTTTGCTCGAATCTTTCTTAGAATTGGAGGAAAAATTACGAGCTGAGGGCTATCAGATCTCAGTGGTACCCCTGTCCGAAGGAGATTCCCTCCGATTTGAAGAGGGAAAAACCAACTTATCAAGCTTTTTAGGTCGCATTAAGAACCAGTTTGAAGGAGAAAACCTTACAGACGTCATCTTACTCTCCGATGGTATTGTAAATGAAGGAAGCTCCCCCGTTTTCGGAACCTATCCTTTTAAGATCCATAGCGTAGCCGTGGGCGATACCATTCCCGCTAGGGATATTCAGATCACCCATGTACGAGCTAACCAAGTCGCTTTTTTGGGAAATCAGTTTCCGATACAGGTGGATATATCTGCTTTTGGGATGCGTGGGCAACGAGCTCATGTAACGCTACGTCAAGGTAATCGGGTCCTTGGAACCAAGTCGGTAAATATTGCCGAAGATAACTTTTTTGAAACCATCGAATGGATGACCACATCGCCCGAAAAAGGACTTCAACGTTTTACCATCGAACTGAACACATTGCCGGGAGAGCGTACCCAATCAAATAACCGAAGGGATGTGTATATCGATATAATTGATGGGCGTGAAAATATTCTAATCCTTGCGTTGTCTCCCCATCCTGATCTCAAAGCACTCCGGAGTATTATCAGCCTGAATGACAATTTTGAGTTGGATATGCACATTCTTTCCCTAGGACCCATCCCCTCAGAACTCCTTAAAAAGAAATATGACCTAGTGATTTTCCACCAACTTCCCGATCTCTATAACCTTTGGAATAATTCAGAAGTTACGAATTTGATAAACAGCGAAATACCGGCGTGGTTTATTTATGGTGGGCAAACCTCAGTTTCAGTCTTCAATAGAGTAAACAAAAATGTAATGATTACCGGTGGGAATGCCCAGCAAGATCGAGTGACCGGGCGTTTCAACAAGTCTTTTACAGCAGTGGTTCTCGACCCGCAACGGTTGTCACGCCTGGATCGACTCCCTCCAATTGCGACACCCGTTGGCGAGTATGCGGTCGTTCCTGGTAGCGAAATTATTCTTTACCAACGTATTGGTAATCTGGATACAGAACGGCCATTACTTTCGATTAATGTAGGAAATGATGGGAGAAAAACAGCTGCCTTTCTAGGCGATGGACTTTGGTTATGGCGGCAAGAGGAATTTTCACAAACGGGTAAGACGGAAGTAACCGATGAGCTAATTCTCAAACTTATTCAACTCCTGTCGATCAAAGAAGATAAACGAAAATTCAGGGTTACCCCGGCAGATCGGGAGTTTAACACCCGGGAACCCGTCATCTTGCTCACCGAAGTATACAACGACGTTTACGAGAAAATTTACGGACAGGAAGTCACCTTGAAAATTACCAATGAGGACAATGAATCCTCAACCTATACCTATGTAAATACGGAAGGACAACCGGAATTCAGAATTAGTGGATTAAAAGAAGGGGCTTATCGTTATACGGCTAGCGCATTGATCAATAACCAAATGGAGCAGGTCGAAGGGAGATTTCTCGTACGCGACATCGACTTGGAAAGTATAAATATGACGGCAGATCACGGTATGTTGAGGCAATTGGCGGCAAAAACTGGCGGAGGTTTTTACTTGGAAAACCAAATGCCTGAGTTATTCCAACAATTAATATCTTCCAAATCACCCGACCGATTAAGTAGTTCGGAGGAGGTGGTCGAAATCATCCACTTAAAATGGTTGTTTTTCCTTTTGGTTCTGCTAGCAACAATGGAATGGGCGGTACGAAAATACCTAGGGCAATATTGATAATTTTTTTATGCTTGACCTGGGCAGAAACCCAAGGGCAATCGGAGGAAACCCTAGCCGTTACCGATTCTTTAACGTTAAATCCACCACCCAACTATTCGAAACTCCACGGGATCTTCGCCGTGCAGTCAGCAATATATTTAGGATCCCTATATGGTCTGAGTAAAAGCTGGTACAAAAACCCACTGAAAAATTTTCATTTTAAAGACGATGCCGGAGTCTGGCTTCAAATGGATAAAGCCGGACACTTTTTTACCGCTTATCAGATCAGTCATTTGACTTCCGAAATATACCGTGGGACCGGGATTAGTCGTCAGCAGCGCATCCTTTACGGAGCCTTGTCGGGGTTTATTTTTCAAACCCCTATTGAACTGCTCGATGGGTTTTCACCGGATTACGGTTTTTCCCTAACGGATTTAACCGCCAATTTCCTCGGGTCGTTTTTTTTCGCTGGGCAAATGTTGTTATGGGACGAACTGCGCCTGCAGCCAAAGTTTTCGGCACAGCTCACACCCTATGCACAGATACGTCCTGATCTATTGGGCAGGAATCCCGTCGAACGCCTCCTAAAAGATTACAACGGTCAGACCTATTGGTTGTCATTCAGTCCAGGTACATTTTTTGAAAAAGTTAATTGGCCTGACTGGTTATGTCTTTCAGGTGGATATGGGATCGGGTCGATGACCGCGGCTGAAACCCAGAAAAGTATTTCAATGGGGTATACACCATACAGGAAGTACCTATTATCTTTTGATATTGACTTAACCCGCCTCCCACTGAGGAACCGGTTCGTCCGCAATTTGGCACTTATGCTCAATTCATTGAAAATTCCGGCTCCCGCAATAGAATTTAATAGCAAAGGAGAGGTACGATTCAGACCTCTTTATTTCTGAAATCCGACTTATTTTACTTCAAAATCGGCGGGTTTCTTGCCTTTTTGATGTTGACCGAATCCGAACATAGTGGGTCGGTAGGTGCCTGGAATTGCTACTTCTAAATTTTCAGTAATCAAATTTTCCATTCCGGTAGCCCAGAAGGCAGCATTTACAATCAACCTCCGCATATCCGTTCGGGTGAATTCAAGGGCTGTACCTAGGGTTGTGGCAAAGACTTTATTAACCTTTCCGTTGTCGTTATGGTATTCTCTTACCCAGGCGAGGGGCATGATCGACTTTTCAAAACTGAGTGCTGTTTGGGGCGTCATCCCCTCAGTAACCTGCCCCCAAAGTAGAACTTCAGCGTTTTCAGGAAGTTTTTGGATAGTATAAACATCGGTTTCCCCCCAAATGTCCTTTACACCTTTGATAACGGGGTGGTCGTGATGAAGACCGTTCACCAAAGCACGGGTACCTTCCTTTCCATGTTTCCCGTGATGAGCTACCCAGGTTTCTCCCAAAACTTGTTTTCCAAAACCACCCGGCCATTTACCCTCCTTGGCATTCCAGGTGTAATAAGCATAAGGACTGGTCTTATTCCGACTATACGAAAATGCATGGGTGGATGTTCGTAGGGCAATGATGGGTTTTCCTGCTTTTAAATATTGATCAAAGTATTTCATCGCCTGGTCGGGTAATTCTCGAAAACGAATCATCATGATCACCAGATCCGCATTTTGCAATGTTTCCAATCCTGTAATATTCGTTTGGTTCTCGGGGTTTACAAAACCCGTTTCCGGATCGGTAGAAAAGAGAACCGTCGTCTTGAAACCATGATGTTCGGACAATATTTTCGCCATCAAGGGCATGGCTTCTTCTGAGCGATATTCTTCGTCCCCACTGATTAATACAATGTGTTTGCCTTTCCCAGGCCCCGATTTCCCTTCGTATACGAGGCGATCGGACTGGGCTAAAAGGGCAGGGGGAAGGATACAGACCAATAGGAATAGAACAGGTATTTTAAGCATAGGTGGTTAAGCTTGGATTTATTTGTTAAAAGTAACAAAATAACCTGAAAACTATAAACGTCAGGCACGGATCCGTGTTTTCTTCGCAGAAATCCGTTTTCCAACCTGTAGGATATTAAAAAAGTTACCCTGTCCCTTACCTCTGGTAGGGAAAGAATAGCCACTACCAGAGGGGGAAGGGAAAGGTATGAAGGGTTATAAATTAATCATCCACCTATAAAGCCTCTTCACAATTGTGGATGCATGGATTTGGGGGGCATATTTTAAAGATCTTTTTCCTTAATGGGGAAGTTTTTCACGCCAATAACCGTATACCCAGGTGCCGAATACCGCGCTTAAGATAGTTATTGCAACGACGGACAAACCCATCCCTAATTGGGCGAATAAGGGGCCAGGACAGGCACCCGTGACTGCCCAGCCGAATCCAAATAGCAGCCCGCCATAGATTTGACCTTTGTTGAATTTTTTTGGAGAGATGGTGATCGGTTCCCCATAGATCGTCTTGATATTCCATTTTTTGATCACCCAAATAGAAACCATCCCTACCATGACAGCACTTCCAATGATTCCATACATATGGAACGACTGTAAACGGAACATTTCCTGAATGCGGAACCAGCTGACAACTTCGGACTTGACAGAAATAATTCCAAAGAAGACACCTATTGCTAGATATTTGAGTTGATGATACCAATGGTGACTCAACTCGCTTTCATTGATGCAGATAGCATCGGTAGATCGGACTACTTTTTCGTCGAGCGCTTCTTTCGGAATAAAACCGGACTTAGTCATAACCAATATAATGATGTAGAGAAATGGAATTAAAGTGATAGGATAAAAGGAAGGATTAAGTTAGCCATCAAAAAACCGCCGAGCATAAAACTGACGGTTGCTATTAAGGAGGGAATCTGTAAATTGGAAAGCCCCATAATTGCATGTCCACTCGTGCAACCGCCTGCATAACGGGTGCCGAATCCGACCAAAAAACCGCCTACGACCTGTAGCAAAATACCCTTGACGGTGAAAAGTGTATTCCAATTAAATAATTCAATCGGGATCAGAGAGCTATAATCAGTAATACCGTAGCCGGCTAATTCCCGAATTAAATCTTCATTTAGTAAAATTGGAGAGGTGTTTTGGAAAAAACGGACGGTAAGTATTCCACCTAAAAATATTCCAAAGACGAAATATAAATTCCAGATCTCTTTTCGCCAATTGTACTTAAAAAAGTTAACCCTTCCCGGGAAACATGAAGCGCAGATATGGCGAAATGACGAACTTATTCCGAAGGATTTATTACCCAAAATTAAAAGAATGGGCACCGTTAAGCCAATCAGAGGCCCTGCCACATACCAAGGCCATGGCTTTGCTAGTATTTCCAACATTACGAAATGAAAAACTTATTTATATGATCGATAAAAAAATGTATACTAAAGACTTGAGGATGAGTACCTTCAGGTGAGCATCCCAATACCTCCATTAATTGCCACCATTTCAGTACTTGATTCGAGGTAACCTGGAATTTTCAGTTTTTAGAAAACTTTTCCCGTCATTTCACCCTTGCCTCCCGTTCTTCTTTTCCAATTGTATTAATTCGAAAAGGAAGATAAAGAGGGCAAAAGCGTAGAAAACCGGTGATAGCGAATACGACGGCGAGGATTACCAGTACAATAGCCCAAGTCCCCGAAAGAACTCCCGTTAAATAAAGAACACCGATTAGAACCGCTATCCATATACGAAGGGTTTGGTCCAAACGACCCATATTCTTTTTCATGGTAATAGTTGTTTAAGTTTGAACAATTAATCTTGTAAACCTTGCATAGCGATATAGTTTTGCAAATCCTGCCAATTCCCGCCATTGATGACATTTTTCAGTCCGTTTTTTTCTAGGATTTTTTTTGCTTCCCCACTACGAAAACCTGTGCGGCAGAATACAATAACGGCCGGTTTATCTTTTAACCTGGAAGCTTGATATCCAATTTTTTCCAAGGGAATATTCTCTGCGCCTGCTAAACTACCCTGAGCATATTCACCTGCACTTCTGACATCGACCAGATGGGCTCCATCTTGAATGGCTTTTATGATTTCTTTGGCATCGGGGGTGCCTAATAGATTTTTAAGAAAATTAAACATAACAGGGATTTTGTAATTGATACGACGAAATTAGTATAAGGACGAAATGGCTTCAGTCACTTTTGTTACATTGATTGGAATTTAGTGGGCTGGGCGTACCTGTGTCTGTTGGGAATCCCCCGCAAACAGGTCGGATCTCCAATTTTTATAAGCCCAATTTACAAACTGAAATGGTGAAGGAGGAAATGAAAAGGGATTACGCCTCATCTGGATTCTTAGTCCATTCCTGCATTCCTCCTGCAAAATTTTTAACGTTCTCAAACCCGTTTCTTTTCAAAACCGAGTAAGCGATCGTCGAACGATCACCGGCTTGACAATGAACCACGACGGTTTTATTCCTATCAATTTTATCCAGGTTTTGGGTCAAGGTACCTAAGAAGACATGGTCGGCACCTTCGATATGATTCGCATTATATTCGGAGGCTGCACGAACATCCACGATTTGTACATCTTCTTTGCCCACCAACCTAGATAGTTCCTCCTTCTTGATTTCATGAGCACGTTCCAGCGGCAGCCCCAGTGAACTGATGTCGGTTACAAAACCGTAGATATTATCCATTCCAATGCGCATCAGTTTACGGGTAATGTCTTCCCGGTCGCGCTCATCGGCAACAATCATAAATTGCTCTTGGTAGGTGAGGAGCCATCCCATCCAGGTGGAAAATGAAGAAGTATTTTGAATATTGATACTTCCAGGGATATGCTCTAATGCGTAATCAGATTTGTGCCGTGTATCGATCACTTTCAACCCTTTTTCATAGGCGGATCGAAACTGATCTGGCGTAAGGATCGGATGTTTAGGGACTTCAATTAACAAAGGCCTATTCACCTTGTTTAAGTGCTTCATCATCCCAAAGTAGGTGGGAACTTCGGGTTGACCGGTTAATAGGTACGAGGTAAACCCACTTTCGTCGTCCTCATACTGAAATGCCCAATTCCGAATTTTCTCATAACCTACCGTCGAGACTGGAACTGCACCCAGTTCTTTACCGCAAGCCGAACCCGCTCCATGGGCAGACCACACTTGAACATAGTCAGGTAAAGCCGTAAATTTTTTGAGTGATTGAAACATTTGTCTGGCTCCTTCCTGTTGACTACCAGATATCCCAGCAGCTTTCTCCAGTAAGTCAGGCCTTCCTATATCACCTACAAAGACAAAGTCTCCGGTGAAGAGCATAACTGGTTCAGCGGTAGCAGGCAAATCATATAGTAGGTAACTGATACTCTCGGGTGTGTGACCTGGGGTGTGGAGGACTTCCAAAAGTAAATTGCCCACCTTGATCTTGTCGCCGTGCCGTAAACCGATATGGGGATACTGATATTGCCAGTCATCCCCCCCTTCATCCGACAAATAGAGGGAAGCCCCGGTTATAGCTGCAAGTTCTCTGGATCCGGATAAAAAATCTGCATGAATATGCGTTTCCGCAATATGGGTAATCGTGAGGTTATTTTTCCGAGCAATATCCAAGTATGTATCGACATCTCTTTTGGCATCGATTACCATGGCTTCGCCAGTTACTTGACACCCAATTACATAGCTGTATTGAGCGAGGCTCTTATCATATACGTGTTCGAAATACATAATTCTCTAATTTTTGATTGGTATACTGCAAAATAACCTCGGTTTTCAATGGAATTCAGCTACTTTGGTTACACTAGACCGGCGTTCAATGACAACCTTTCGTCCTTTACCATATAAGCCGGTAAACGATTAATGACCGTGTGGGTTAACCCGTTCTAATTCAATATCAATTTACTTAATTGATTTATAAGCACCTATTCTTCGACAACGATTTTGCTGAAGTGAGGTTTGTAAGATCAATCACAATTTGTGTGGCAGTACTGGGATCAAGCCTATGTTTAGGTGAATTAGCCGTTGAGGAGCCATTGACTATTTCAGCTTTTAGCCCTTTGTAAAACACTTTGCTTGGGAAGTTATTTACTACTGGACCTGACTTCGATTTTAGCCACCTAATGTAAATAATCCCGCTGATTTTAACCAAACTCTTCTATTGCAAAGTATTAATTGTGATTATCCGCACTTTTTCCTCGACCGACCTGTTGGACCCTGAATAAGTACCCATAAAATCATGGCCACAATAACTCTATCCACCCGGGGAACGTCGCTGCGACCTGCCTTCTTTTTTCGCTTGCCAGTTCTCGAACATAGCCATTCCTTCGCTCCACACCCACGATTTGGACCGCAGATTAGTGCGCCTTTTTGCCCCATTAGCTTGGGAAGTGTTTGAAATTTTGCAGGTGTTGTTTGGCGTAAGAATTAAAATGAGGGTTAATAAGTTGAG
>JBAYRB010000044.1:0-9962 GCA_041676905.1 Spirosomataceae bacterium | reverse complement strand
TGTGGGATCTGATGATGAAGAATATTTATTCGTTGGGTGCTACACAAATAGACAAGCAAAGTTTCCAACTGAGGATAATTTATAAAGACGACGTAACCGGTATTGACAATCCTAATCTCCAGGAAGGTAGGCGGCTTCAAAACCAGCCCTTGGTTAGATTGATGCAGCTCGACCGACTCAATACGGTGGGGGATCTTCATCCCGATGGAAACTTTGACTTTGTAGAAGGGTATACCATCGATTCACAAAACGGCCGTATCATTTTCCCGGTCCTGGAGCCCTTTGGGCGTACCATCGCATCTTACATCGATCCCGATGAAGAAGCCCTCGCTCGAAAATATGTTTTCGATGAGCTGTATCGTCGGACAATGATCGAGGCGCAACAGATAAACGAGAAGAATAAATATTATCTCAGAGGAAGTTACCAGTCCGCAGGCGGTACCGAAATACAATTACCCTTCGGCGTCGCAGAGGAAACCGTAATGGTCACCTCCGGGGGGGTAGCATTAGCCCGCGGCGGAGACTATGTGGTGGAAGCACAAATGGGAAGAGTGCGCATTACCAATCCGTCGGTTTTGAATTCGGGAAGGGAAATTGTAGTGGAATACGAAAAGCCGGATTTATTCGACAACCAAATCCGAACACTGGTAGGTACCCGACTTGACTATCTTATGAACAAAGATGTTCGCCTGGGCTTGACCGCCATGCATTATAACGAGACTCCTGCCGGATTTTTACGCCGAGTCTCGATAGGTAACGAGCCAGCGAGCAACACCATCATTGGAATTGACGGTAGTATTCGAAAGGAAGCTCCTTTCTTAACCCGACTATTGGATAAATTGCCGCTGATCCAAACCAAGGAGATGTCTTACATCCATTTTATGGGGGAGGCAGCCCAGCTCTATCCCGGTTTGAACAAAAGAGTAAACGGACGAGCTATTATCGACGATTTCGAAACATCCCGGATCGTTTACGATATGGCCCGTCAACCCACACTATGGAAAATCGGTTCTACGCCCCGTAACTCCCCGACGTTTAAGTTCCCCGGTGCAGAATCTCAGCGACTTGAACATGCCTACAACAGAGCGAAGATTTCGGTATATAATATCGACAACGTATTCTCCGGGGAAAATTTTGGAGCCAATATCGGGCAGCCCATCTTGCCGGAAGGCAGTTCAGAGAATTACTACGAACGTATGTTTATGCCACAGGACCTTTTCCCCGGAAAGGCTGTCCCGCAAGTGCCCCTTCCCCAGGTTATTCTCGACGTCGCTTACTATCCCAAAGAGAGGGGTGCGTACAATTACAATCCCGATCTCGATGAACAAGGCATGTTGAAAAATCCCGCGGCTAATTACGGCGCTGTAACCCGGGCAATTTCGGCCGACAATGACTTTGACAATGCCAATATCGAGACCATTGACTTTTGGTTAATGGATCCCTTTATCGAAGGGCCGAACGGTATCGTTCGCGCAGGTTACACCGATGCCTCAGGTAACGTAATCGACCGTCAAGCAACCGGGGGGAAACTGGTATTCAACCTAGGGGATATCTCAGAAGATATTATTCCTGACGAACGGTATAATTTCGAAAATGGATTGCCAATTGCCGACCGAATTGTAGGTGTCAATGTGGATTCAACCGCATGGGGTTATGTTACCCGACAACAATTTGTAATCGATGCCTTTAGTAACGAACCCGGAGGTAGGGAAAAACAGGACGTAGGGTTGGACGGGATGAGCAGCGCTGACGAACAACGGTTCTTTAAAGAAAGCTTTTTGGATAAAATTGAAGCCGTTGTGAATCCTCAAGCTCTGGAATTGATCAAACAAGACCCCTCGGCCGATGATTTTGATTTTTACCTTGGGGAAAAATGGGATGCCCAAAGTGCCAATATCCTCCAGCGGTATAAAAACTTCATGGGTATGGAGAACAATGCTCCCGAAAGTACACAGAATCGAAATCAATTCACCCAAGCAAATACCAACGTCCCCGATGGGGAAGACCTAAATACCGATAACACGATTAATAATAATGAGGAATATTATGAATATGTTATTGAGCTAGAACCCGGGCAATTGGAAGTGGGCAAGGGATTCATTGTCGACAAAACCACCGCCAAGGGTGCAGATTGGTACTTATTCCGTATCCCTATCAAAGAATACACCGCTAAAACGGAGAATATGAACAGTTTCAAGTCCATTCGTTTTATGCGTATGTACTTGACCGAATTTGAAAATCCCGTGGTATTACGATTTGCCCAGTTGCAATTGGTAGGGCAACAATATCGCAAATACCCCTATGATTTGAATGCGGGGAACCAACTGGAAGTGCCGGAAAAATACGATGCAAAATTCACCGTTGGGACCGTAAGTATTGAAGAAAATAGCCAGCTCGGTTCGGAATCGTCGGGCAAGTACAATTATACCGTTCCACCTGGTTGGGAGCGGGACCGGGATTTTACGCAGCCGAACCAGAATTTCCTCCTCAATGAACAAGCGATGAGCATGTGCGTCACCGACCTCAAAGACGGGGATTCAAGGGCGGTTTTCAAAAATGTAAATCTAGACCTTCAATTTAGAAAACGCCTGAAAATGTATGTGCATATGCATAGTGATGACCCTATGGTAGGAGGGACCGCCGTGTTTATGCGATTGGGAACCGATGTGACCCAGAATTATTATGAAATTGAGAAGTCTAATTTGGTGGCAACTCGGCCAGGCGAGGCAGCTCCCTCAGCGGTTTGGCCTGAAGCGAACGAAATCAACTTCGATCTTCAGGAGTTGCTCCGGGTGAAGTCAGCCCGGAACCGGGAATGGGGACGTAGCTATTCTGAGCCTTATACTATGCGTAGTAGGGACGGGAACTACCGAATAACCGTGGTTGGGAACCCCGATCTAAGCCAAGTAAGGGTGGTCATGATTGGTATGCGAAATCCGCCCTCCGACGACGAGCGTCCCCAAAGTTTCTGTCTTTGGGTCAATGAAATGCATGCCGAGGGCTTTGACCAAACTGCAGGATGGTCAGCCTTGGGGCAGCTCGACGCAAAACTGGCTGATTTAGCGACGATAAAAGCGACGGGTAGGGTGGAATCCTTCGGTTTTGGTGGGGTACAAACGAAAATTGGAGAGCGATCAAGAGCCTTCACAAGCGATTTTGGAATTGCGGCCAATGTGGCTGTAGATAAATTCTTGCCCCAAGATTGGGGTTTCAGTATTCCGCTATTCATGAATTACGATCGAAAGCAAATTACACCCACTTTCGACCCCCTTGATCCGGATATGCGCCTAAATACTACGTTGGACAACTTAGCGAACTTCGATGAGCGAGAGAGGTACCGACGAATGGTTATTGATAACACCACTCGGAGAGGCATTAATTTATCTAACGTAAGGAAGATGCGGGTGGGAACCAGTAATCGCCCCCCCCGACTCCATGATATTGAGAATTTTGCCTTTACTTACGCATTCAACGATCTACGCAAAAGGGATATTTTGACCGAATCCTACCTTCAGAAAATGTATAAAGGTGGCATTGCCTATGCATTTTCAAAATCAGCTAAACCTTTTGAACCATTCAAAAAGTGGCAGGTAACCAATGCTTATGCGGCGTTTATCTAAGATTTCAATCTTAATCTCTACCCCACTTCGATCGCCCTTAGAGCCGATGTAGAACGTGGGTTTATGAGAACACAATTGAGGAACGCCGAATTAACCACCGAGGGACAACTACCTTATTTTGAGAAGTTTTTTTGGTTTAATCGCTTTTATGACCTAACCTGGAATCTCACAAAAAGCATGGTGGTCACCTATAATGCAGCCGCCCGTGCCATCGTAGACGAACCTTATGGCGACCTCGATACCCAGGAAAAAAGAGATACTCTATGGCGAAATTTCAAGTCTTTTGGCCGGATCAAGGATTTTGATCAACGTATTAATCTGACCTGGCGCCTGCCCCTCGATAAACTCCCATTGACCGACTGGATCGCAGCGGATTATAACCACCGAATAGGTTATAATTTCATGGCCAATGCGTTGGGGGCTGTAGATGAAAACGGATCAGAATTTGGGAATATCCTGCGAAATAGTCGCGAACGGGGGATAAGTGGAAGGGTGGATTTCGTGGCCCTTTATAATAAATTGAAATATCTGAAATTCGCCAATACACCTGGGGCAGCTCGTAAGAACTTCACGCGTAGCCCAGGTGATTTCGAAGAAAGACAAGCACAATCCAGCCAGCTATTGAAGGATTTTACAAGGGTTTTGATGACGGTAAGAGGTATAAACTTTAACTATTCCATCGTCGAAACTACTGCCTTGCCCGGCTTTATGGGTGCTCCGAGTTTCTTCGGTCTGGAAAAAGGCGGCGCCCCTGGACTGGACTTTGTGCTGGGAGGACAGCAACGTGATTTTCAAAAACAAGCTGCTGAAAAAGGTTGGCTCACCGATAGCCGCGTTTTAAACCAACCCTTCCAGCAGACCATCGACAAACGCTTTAATGCCAATACTTCACTGGAACCATTCCGTGATTTCCAAATCAATATCAAAGCCGATTATACCCGTAGAGACACCTATCAAGAGTTTTATCGCCCCGATTCCGGTGGCATCTATCGGTCCGAGAGCCCTTTGAGAAATGGCCAATACAGCATGTCCTTTATGTCATTTCGGACAGCTCTCACTAAAATGCACCGTGACCATAGCTCACCCGTATTTGATAATTTTATAAAGTACCGTCAAATCATTGCCGATCGACTGAACCAGGATCCCAATAATATCGGGGAGGGTACCTACAATCCGAATTCCCAGGATGTATTAATACCGGCATTTTTCGCAGCCTATTCGGGAAGAGGTGCCGATAGCACAGGGTATATTCGTACGAGTCCGTTTTAGAAATGGCCTTTTCCCAATTGGTCGATTCGCTACAACGGCTTATCGCAACTACCCCTGTTTAAGAATATATTCCAGTCGTTTTCGATCGAACATAATTACACGTCAACCTACAGCGTCGGCAACTTTACTTCTTCGCTGAACTACGAGGAAATGTACGTCAACCTGGCGGTCACGGGCTATCTAATGGCGTCAAATCTGGTCAATGACAATCCTTTATATAGCCATGTGAATGAATACGGGCACTATATTCCAGTTTTCGCCATGACAACCATTACCATGGCCGAAAGGTTCTCGCCCTTAATCGGTATTAATTTCCGTACCATGGGACAGTTGACGGGTAGAATTGACTATAACCGGGATCGGACCGTGGCTCTCAATTTAGCCAATACCCAGATGCAAGAGCTCTTCAATCAAGATCTGACCATTAGTTTGGGAATTACAAAGGCCAATATGGCCCTGCCTTTCAAGGTAAATGGTGCCCGAAGACGCCTGAAAAACGATCTTACAGCTCAACTGTCGGTAACCTTTCGAGACACGAGAGCCATTCAACGCAAAATAGTGGAGATCGAAGAAAATGGGGTAAAAAGTGAGGTGGCGGAAAATATCCCTACCGCCGGAAATATCAACTTCCAGCTACGGCCTACGGTCAACTATGTCGTTAATAACCGTTTGAGTCTGCAGTTCTATTTCGAACGGATGTTCAACGATCCATTGGTATCCAACAGTTTCTACCGATCGGTATCGTCGGGTGGCGTACAATTGCGCTTCAATTTAGGGGGTTAGATCTTCCGTTTCAATTCGAAATGTTGCCCCAAATATAAGCGTCTCACTTGTTCGTCTTCTGACAGTTCTTCGGCAGTTCCTTCTTTGAGGATTTTTCCTTCAAACAACAAATATGCCCTGTCGGTAATCGACAAGGTCTCATTGACATTATGGTCCGTAATCAGGATACCAATATTCTTATGCTTTAGTTTGGCAACGATCTGTTGTATGTCTTCGACCGCGATGGGGTCTACACCCGCAAATGGCTCGTCCAGCAAAATAAATTTCGGATCCACCGCCAGAGCTCTCGCGATCTCAGTACGACGGCGTTCTCCTCCGGAAAGAACCGAACCTCTATTTTTACGTACATGGGTTAGGCTGAATTCTTCAAGCAGCGCGTCGGTCTTCTCTTTTTGCTCGGTTTTCGATAATTCGGTGAATTCCAGAACCGCTTTGATATTCTCTTCAACGGTCAGCTGCCTGAAAACGGAAGCTTCCTGAGCCAAATACCCAAGGCCAAGACGCGCCCTTTTGTACATAGGAAGGTTGGTAATGTCACGGTCATCCAAATATACTTTCCCACTGTTGGGTTTAACAAGCCCCACAGCCATATAGAATGAAGTTGTCTTTCCCGCTCCATTAGGGCCCAATAAACCCACAATCTCTCCTTGTTCTACCTGGTAACTTACCTCATTGTTTACCAGTCTTTGGCCGTATTTTTTTATGAGTTTCTCAGTCCTTAGGATCATTTTCCGCTCTGTTTCCACTACAAAATAAGCACAATATATCTATGGAATGATCACTTTAACCGTTTTTAACACCCGTTCCTTTTGTAATTTGAGAAAGTAGACCCCCGACGTTAGGGGTTGAACGGGTAATAAAGTTAAAATTCGTGTGGAAGGATCATAGGATTCATTAATTAAAACGGACGTCCCGATCCCGTTGTACAATTTCAAACTGCCGGGATCCACACCTTCTGCCAACAGGGTAATTTTATCCGGTAACGAGGGGTTGGGGGCAATGGTTATCACTGGTTCACCGGGATCAAAATGGACAGAAGCTACCGGAGAGTATTTCATTTCACCTTCCAGACTCGTCATCTTAAGCCGATAATAATTGATGCCTTTTTGCGGATTAGGGTCGACCAGGCTAAAATGCCTTTGATGACGCTCCTCTGTGGTGACATTTAAACTGGCGATTGGTTCGAAATATCGACTGTCCAGACTTCGTTCTAATTGGAAAAAGGTAGCGGTATGACCTTCCGCCATTTCCCAATAAATCAATGATTCAGAAAGTCTGCGTTCCGCCTTAAACCGAGTCAATATCAATGGAAGCTGAAAACCATTTTTACTGATTTCTATATGGTGAATTCGCACTTTCCCGACACCATTTGATAAGATGAAGGCAAAGTTATTCAAAGCGACATCACTGATTCGGTTCGCATCGCTGATCCAAAGCAAATCGTTGATCCAAATCTCGTATTTACCAGGTTCCAACGATTTCTGGTTTTTCAAGGGGGTAAAGTATTGAATCGGACTATTACTCGCATTCAAGACCCACGTAACGGTTACTTTTCCACTCAAGGGGTCACTTAATATCGCTCCAGAAGAACCAGAAATCCGGAAATTATAAAGCCCATCTTCTCGAAAATCAATCGATAATTTCGAAAACAATAAAGCATTTGCAATTAAAATACTGTTGGTAGGCAATTCTTCACCGATGCCGAAATAGGCTGCGATATTTCCTTCCTGGGAAATGTCATCGGCCTCGAGTTCGATGACACAATGCAAAGATTCGGGCACGGGTGTGGCAAGGGGCGTGGTGCGAATAATTCGGACCGAGCCACCTCCTGTTGGCTCCGACCGACTGGTTTCTAAATAACAAGCGCCCAGTATGCTTTGAGCAGAAGAAGATGTGATCATATGATCGACTTGGCCACTGTTGGGGGTAGCACTTTCAAAAACGAGGTTTGGATCGCAAAAATCTTGCTTAAAGTAGACGAGCGGTTCTGACGATTGGGAATAGCCCATTAGGCAATGTGCGAAAATACCGCACAAGAAGAATGCAAGCAATCTCATAGTATGTATCCGTTAAAGCGTTGTAAAAAGTATAATATTGTATAGTTAACACTAAGTTACATAACCCAACGGATATCTACAACGAAAACGGGAATAAGCCACTTTCGCTGCGGGTAAAAAATGAGTTAACGGAACCGGATCCAAGTGGGTGGGTCTCCTGATAGCCTTGCCCGGTTAAGTCTTACCATGGCTTTAATTGCACAATTGAGCAAGTTCGCTAAGGATTTTTCCGAAATTTTTACGTTTGGGGAGCTAGTGGATCGCTTCAACATTGACGATTTCTATGCCTTTCAGTCTCAAGTCGATATGTTTCTCAGCCGCCTTATGTCTAAATTCACTGATCACTTCCAGAATATCGTAGTCTATGAAATTACATTCACTACCATCGATTGTCAATATACTGTGTTGCGGCACTTCGTCCAACGTCTTCCTAAGCTCCACCTTGTTTAAGAACGACACATCACTATTGAGTTTGATATAGAAACAATCGACCTCCTGTTCTCGTGTACGCGTGATCTTATACTGTGCCTTGAAATTGTTTTGAATGATGAAATACACAGAGATTAAGAGCCCTACGCATACGCCTATCAATAGGTCGGTTAATAAAATAACGACGATGGTGGTAATAAAAGGAATGAATTGTTTAGCTCCTAATTTCCACATGCTGCGGTATAGTTTGGGTTTGGTAAGGTTCAGACCTGTGACTATTAAGATAGCAGCCAATGAAGCATAGGGGATCTTGTTTAACAAGAAAGGAATGAAGAGTACCGACAATAAAAGAAATACGCCATGTGTAAATGACGACATTTTGGTTCGACCTCCGGCGTCTACGTTTGCAGCTCCTCTCACTACGACAGCTGTCAAAGGAATTGCTCCAAGTAACCCACAGGTCATATTCCCGATTCCTTGCGCTACCAACTCCCGATTTATCGGGGTGATTCGGTTCAGTTTGTCGATTTTGTCAATGGCTTCCACACAGAGAAGGGTTTCTAAGGTGGCGAGTAGGCCTATAATTAAGCCCGAACTCCAGATTTCCACATTGGAGAATAATTTTCTGAAATCAGGAAAGGATATTTCCGAAAATATATCCGGTGGGATATTGACGATCTGGGTTTCTTTTAGAGCGTAGGCGGGGTTAAAATAACTGATCGCAACGTTTGCGATGATCCCAATGATGACCACCATCAAAGGTGCAGGTATATACTTGATTTTTTTAGCGAAAGGTTGTTGGAAAAGATAAAGTACGACGAGTGAAATCACGGAGATCAATACGGCTGCGATTTTGAAGTTCTCTCGAATCCGATCGGTAATCTCCACCAGGTTAGGGGAAGAAAAAACTTTGATGACCGCATGCGTCCAAAAGTCGGGACTGTCGTACCCCACAACTAATGGGATTTGTTTAGAAATCAATATAATTCCGATGGCGGCAAGCATCCCTTTAATCACGGAAGAAGGTACGTAACTAGCTATGGTGCCCAATTTTAAAAGACCGATCACCACTTGGATGAAACCGGCTACCATGACCGACAACAAGAATATCTTGTAATCTCCAAGCGAAATGATGGCCGCAGCTACCACCGTGGTTAGACCCGCAGCAGGCCCTGATACGGATAATTGGGAGCCACTGATAACTGTCACAACCAATCCCCCGATGATACCCGATAACAAACCTGCATAAAGGGGCGCACCGGATGCCAAAGCAATCCCTAAACAAAGGGGTAATGCTACTAAAAAGACCGATAAACCCGCGACTAAATCATGTTTTAGCCACATGATTCGGTAATATTTCAAAGCTCTTCTCACGTTCTCTATGAATCGATTTTTAATTGGAACATCTTATACGACAATACAACAACAATGAGCATTGTCACGCTAAGTCCGGCTCGGCAGCCAGATTATTTTTTCTGAAATTTGATTAATTACAAAATGTACTTTTCTAACATGAAAAATACACGGAAGATCCTCTAAGAAGTGTTCTTATCTAAACTTTCATTTTTCCCCCTGACTGGTTTATGTTACGTAATATTAGTTACGTTCTACTGCTGGAAAAGAGCATGTGAATTTACATAATTCTAAAGAATTGAACTATTTAAAACGCTTTTTCCGACCGAAAGGAAACTTATTTTTAAAATTTCAAAACTGCACCAATCGTCTGTCCATTGGAAGATGATAAGGCGTGTTTTACTACCCCGCCTATATATAATTTTATAAGGATCGAGCAAAACGAGAATAT
>JBAYRB010000043.1:0-9984 GCA_041676905.1 Spirosomataceae bacterium | reverse complement strand
GGTATAAGGTACGGTTTCTGCCCATTTCTGAAATTTTTCGCGGTCCGATCGATTACCGGTACAATAGCTTTCGTCAACCCCGTTGCTACGCATGGCTCTCCATTTGTAATGGTCACCGTAGAGCCAAATTTGTGTAAGGTTTTCAAAGATCTTGTCTTGCGCAATTTCATCGGGTGGAAGGTGGCAATGATAATCAATGATCGGCATCTGTTTAGCGAACTCATGGTAGAGCACCTTCGCCGTATCGGTTTGCAATAGAAAATCTTCATCCATGAAAGCTTTTACTCCACTGGAAGATTGTCGGGTACTGTTTATGTTGCTCATGACGGGGTTGAAAAACTAGTAAGAGTTATTAAGTTGCTGGTACTATTTGCTAAGTGTTGGATCTAATAGTACACATGAGTATCACTTTTTAAGACGAGAAAACAGATACTCTCCCTTAATTATTTCTCCCTACGTCGCGATATTTATTTTAAGAAGGTTTTTCGAGAAGGCTCACTTTGAGGGGATCGGTAGATTCCGCTAGCAATTGTCGATTTGTTTTTTTTAATACCGGATGTGTATAATCCGGAGCTAGTTCCGCAAGGGGGTAAAGGGTGAAATTACGTAAATGCAATCGGGGGTGTGGTATTTGAAGGAATTGTTGTTCGATCACATCCTCCCCAAAATAGAGGATGTCGATATCAATGGTACGACTCCCCCAACGTTCCGTGCGCACCCGCCCCAGTTTTTTTTCAACGGAAAGTATATGATTGAGTAGGTTAACGGGTGATAAAACCGTGTGAACCGCCACGACTTGGTTCAAATAGGCGGGTTGGCCGTCATTACCCCAAGGCTCGGTTTCGTACACGGAAGAATAGGCGATAATGTGGGTATTCGTATCCTCAAGCAATCCCCTGGCTTCCTGTAAGAAACGGTTTCTATCACCCAGGTTAGTTCCTAACGACAAATAGGCTAAAGTAGGATTTGACTCCACATTAGTTGATTTTCAGAACCGCCATAAAGGCTTCTTGTGGAATTTCCACATTTCCGACTTGGCGCATCCGTTTTTTTCCTTTTTTCTGTTTTTCGAGGAGCTTACGTTTCCGGGAAATATCCCCCCCGTAACATTTCGCCAATACGTCTTTTCGCATCGCTTTTACCGTTTCACGGGCGATGATTTTTTGCCCTATCGCAGCCTGAATAGCGATTTCAAACATCTGGCGAGGTAATAATTCCTTCAGTTTTTCACAAAGTTTCTTCCCCCATTCATAGGCTTTAGATCGGTGGACGATGGCAGAAAGCGCGTCAACACGCTCCCCATTTAACATGATATCCAGTTTCACCATGTCCGATTCTTGGTAGCCACTCAATTCGTAATCCAGTGAAGCATAGCCCCTTGAAATGGTTTTTAACTTATCAAAAAAGTCGAATACAACCTCAGCAAGGGGCATGGAGAATTGAAGTTCTACCCTTTCCGCCGTCAGATAAACCTGGTTTTTCAGCATTCCTCGTTTATCCATGCAGAGCGCCATGATGCCCCCGATGTATTCCGATTTAGTGATGATTTGGGCATTGATATAGGGTTCTTCAATCGTGTCTATATAGTTTGGGTCCGGCATTTCGGAGGGTGCACTAACTTTTAAAAGTTTACCCTTGGTGGTTGTGACGTGAAATTGAACCGAAGGGACCGTTGTAATGACGGTCATATCGAATTCCCGTTCCAATCTTTCCTGGACGATCTCCATATGGAGCATTCCTAGGAAGCCACAACGGAAACCAAATCCCAAAGCAGCGGAAGTTTCCGGTTCCCAAACCAAAGCAGCATCGTTGAGCTGCAATTTTTCCATTGCCTCTCTAAGATCTTCGAACTCGCTGGTTTCCACCGGGTAAATTCCTGCGAATACCATCGGTTTTACCTCCGAAAAGCCTTGTATGGGAGCACTAGCTGGCCTTGTTACATGGGTAATGGTATCGCCTACCTTCACCTCTCGGGCTACCTTTATACCGGAAATCAAATAACCCACATCGCCGCACTCGATAGTGTTTTTCGGTTCCTTATTGAGGCGTAAAGTGCCTATCTCATCGGCTTCATATTCACGACCAGTGTTCATGAACTTCACTTTGTCGCCTTTTCGAATAGAGCCGTTTTTTACTCTAAAAATTACCTCAATCCCCCGAAACGGGTTAAATACCGAGTCGAATATGAGAGCCTGAAGGGGTGCATTGGGGTCGCCCGAGGGAGGTGGTACGCGTTCGACAATTGCATTCAGAATTTCTTCTATGCCTATGCCGGCTTTTCCACTGGCCGGAATTATCTCATCGGAAGAACAACCCAACAGATCAATCATCTCATCTTTTACTTCCTCGATCATCGCTCCCGGTAAATCGATCTTGTTCAAAACAGGGATGATGACCAGGTCATAACCCATAGCCAGATAGAGATTAGAAATGGTTTGGGCTTCCGTGCCCTGCGACGCATCTACTAATAGGAGGGCTCCTTCGCAAGCAGCAATAGACCGGGATACCTCGTATGAAAAGTCGACGTGACCTGGAGTATCAATCAGATTAAGGGTGTATTTTTCCCCCTTGTAATGGTAGTCCATCTGAATGGCGTGACTTTTGATGGTTATCCCACGCTCCCTTTCCAGGTCCATATTGTCCAGTAGCTGCTCCTGCATTTCCCGGTCGGTGACCGTTTTGGTAAACTCCAAAAGCCGGTCGGCCAACGTGCTCTTCCCGTGGTCAATATGTGCGATGATGCAAAAATTTCGAATGTTTTTCATTTAGTTACCCGATGTCTGCCTGCTGTCGCAGTCGTTAAATTTCTTTCTTTAAATTTTGATCTCCTTAATAATATATAGTAAAACCCCCATCAATTGGCCGTCCTGATATAGGATAGGATTATACTTTATTTTTTCCGATGATGAGTAGGTAGTAACCTAAGGGGGGCGCGGCTACGATCCCGTCGCAAATAAATTCCGTCGCAAATAAATTAAAAAAATGTGTGTCCTAACTTAATTTCACTTAAATCTCTTTTTTTCACCGACTTTACGTTTGTATTAAAACGCAAATTTATCGATTCTGCCGCAATATTACCGAGTATCAGCAAGCCTATATTTTTCTTATTCTATCAATACCCTCGGGGAAGAATTAGGAATTCATAACAATTCCGCGTTTGCCGAGATTTAATTTGCTTTTTAGTGAGAGGGTTTATCGAAACTTCGTAAACTACATGCAAAGATTTTAAAATTCAGAAGGTTATTTTGTATATTTCTATATTCTCCTTCAAGGTGAGTGAAATGTTTTATTTATATTTACACAGCCATAAATAATAATTACCCCCTTCAAATTAAACTTCAGTACGCGTTTCCGAGTCATAATATTTATGGTACTGAACTTTATTTTGAAATATACCCAATAGAATCGTGAATTTTTCTCAGTTATCCTTTAGACTTCTCACCTTATTTTTCATTATTGGTACACCCGTGTTTAGCCAGACGGGTGGTGTTAAAATTTCAGGACGCGTATTAGAAAAAAGTTCGGGTGAACCTGCTGCTTTTGCAACTGTAGCCCTTATGCGGACGGATTCGACCGTCGTAACCGGTGTAAACTCAGACCTGGAAGGTAATTTCGCAATAGGGGGTGTGAAACCCGGAAATTATATAATCAGGGTTTCATCGATAGGCCTCAAAAACCAATTCCTTCCCAAAGTGCAAGTTCCCGTGGAATCGAATGACTTGGATGTAGGAGTTATTTATTTGGAGGCCGAAGAAAATCAGCTCGATGAAGTGACCATTGTCGCCGAACGATCCATGATCACCTCTGACATCGATAAAACCTCGGTCCACATTGGACAAGATTTATTGGCTTCGAGTAATAACGCGACGGAGTTGTTGGAAAAACTGCCTGCCGTTTCCATTGATGAGAACGGCTCACCCATGATTAGGGGTAAATCAAATATCATCGTATTAATCGACGGTAAGCCCTCAACACAGTATGGCAGTGATTTAGCCAGTGTATTGCAGAATTTTCCCTCTGATTTAATTGAGAGAATCGACGTTATCACCTCACCTTCTGCCAAGTATGAGGCTGACGGAGCCAGTGGAGTTATTGATATTATTACAAAAAAGGCGACGATTATAGGTAAAAATGGAAGTGTACGATTGTATGCCGGTAATTACAATACCTATAACGGCGGAGCAAATTTTAATTACAAAACTGAAAAGTTATCAATTCGTAGTTCGGCCAATTTTAGTACCTCCGAAACACACAATACCCGGAAACTGGAACGGAATAACCTGATCGGAGACAATCCGTCAACCCTATTCCAGAACGGAACCGGCTTTAACAAAAACACAAATGGTTTCGGCCGTATCTCCGCCAATTACGACATCACTCCCAAAACGAACATAGGAGCTTATATCAACTTTAGCCAATATAAAAATCAAAACGAAGGTCTTATCTCCAATCGGACTGTATTTTCGGATCAATCGGAAGGGCGGATCTTTGATCGTATCAACGACGGTTTTTCCGATGGTATCAATGTAACTTACGGCTTAGATTTCAGAAAAGAATTCACCGACAAAGAGCATTATATCATGGCGACAGCCAGTTATACGATGGCTAATTCCGACGGAAGGTCCGACCTCCTTCAGGATAGCGAGGAACCGGAGTGGCGGCGTCAACAGTATAACCTCAGGGATAATAATAGCGATGCTTTGTATGGGAAAATCGATTTTTCTTGGCCGATTAACGAGAATTTAACCTTTCTGGCTGGAGGGCATACCCGCCAGAATTTCCGAAAGAATAATAACTTCCTGTATACCCGAAATATTGAAAGCGGGGAATATATCTACGACGAAAACATTAGTAATATTTTCGGGTACCAGGATGCACTCTACAGTGGGTATGTCAGTGCAACCCAAAAATGGAATGAGTGGGGTTTTAGAGCTGGGTTAAGACTCAGTAATATGGACCAACACTTAGACCAAATCAGTATGAACCGAAACTTTTCGGTGCACTTCCTGAATTTTATACCCTCATTGTCTGTTTCTCGAAAACTTTCAGAAGCCAGTCAGTTACGTATGAATTACAGTCGAAGGGTACAGCGCCCGAATGCCGACTGGTTGAACCCCTATACGGATATTACGGATCCACGTAACATCAGGACGGGTAATCCGAATTTGAATCCCGAATTCACCCATCGTCTCGATTTCGGTTATTCCAATTATCAAGATGTTCTCGGCATAGGTGCGAACCTTTTCTCCAGTTATTCCAATAATGCCATTACCAATATTCGTCGAATCGATGAGGATGGAATATCATACTCGAGTTTTGATAACGTAGGGAGAGAGTTCTCCTATGGGTTCGAAACAGACATTTCATTGAAAATTAGCGATCAATTCAAGCTGAACTCAAGCGGGCGTATTTTCAAAAACGAAATCGTTTCAGTACCTGCAGGGATTGATAGCAGAAGATGGTCGTTCTCCGGTAACCTCAATGCCTTCTTCCATCTACCAGCCGGCTTCCGGGGATCTTTTTATGTGAACTACGAAGGTCCGAGAGCGATTGCACAAGGGACCAGGATGGGAGTCGCCCAAGCGAATATGAGTATCCGAAGGAACTTCTTTAACAATCGGGCGTTTCTGGCACTTAATTTTAATGATATCTTCTTGTCGCGGAAGTATATCAGCAACCTCAGCCATGCCACCTATGTTCAACATTCAGAATGGCATCGTACCAATCGGAATATTGGAATTACCGCGCATTACAGATTTGGAAAAATCCATGCACAAAACCGGTAATTGACTTTTACTATAGGTTTTGACCCATAAGCATATAAGAATTAGTCGACGTGTATCGTTAAGTGAGCGTCGACTAATTTTTTATTTTACAAAGCATGTCAGTAACTATTCGGAGTCCCTTTAAATCGGCAATTTTAACATTGCTGTTAGCCACTGTCTTTATTAGTTATCCTCGGCAAAATTCTGCGCAACGTCTTTTCGAACATAGTCAAGAAGAGCAGGAGGATATACGCCCGATTAAACTCAATCAGAAGAATTTTCAAAAGAACCTGGAGAAATATGCCCATGAGCTTGAATTGACGCCTCGCCAGGTAAAGAAGCTCAATCGCATTGATCGCAAGTATATTCGAAAAGAAGCAAGACTAGCCCGTAGACCCTCGACGAAACGCAAACAATTACGGGCTCTTCAAAAAACCAAAAGAGAACAAATGATCGCTGTCCTGACGTATGAACAACAAAAGAAATTGCAGGAACTCTCTCGAAACGGCTTTTGGGACTTTTTAAGAGCGCGACGATAGCTCAGTGGTGAGACCTCGACCTGTGGAGACGATAGCGAAGCAGGATCCACAAGACCAGGTATAACATACCCAGTAAAAGTGCAAATTCGAAAGTGAGTAGAATAGCCGTTCGTTCATGAATACCCGTTAACACCGCTTCCATGAGCCCAATGGGATTGTGTAAAATATCCCAGCTATTCCATCTGCCTATACGGCCCAAAAAAATTCCATAACCCGCCAAGGGAAGACTACAAAGCAAAAGAATATGCCCAGCTTTCGTTCCGAAAACCCTGAGCCAGGTGTGATGAATCCAGTACATGGATATCAAACCGTTGATTAAGCTTACCTGAGCATAATAATACAACATGATCGCATCGTGCCAGGTGCGGTTGCTTTGATAATCTACCGACAAATGGATGAGGTCGGTGATCATGTAAGGGGCATTGGGAAAAAATAATAACCAAATGACACTTAGGATAATAGTCACCGGATAATGGGAGGGAAAGGCACGCGAATGTATTCTGGCCACATACGCAACCAACAAGGGAATCCAGCTCAGGAACAAATTCCAATCCAGTGAAAAATCGATCGCCCCGCTATATTGGATTCGAATGAGATGGTAAACCACTGCTGCTAGACTCAAAATCAACAACAATAATAAGGCTACCACACCTTCGAGGGTAACGATAGGTTCCTGTTTATCTCGACTTTTAATTCGGGTAAGTTTATATTTGGAAAACAACACAGATCTTTTCTATTCCCTATATAACGAATCAACAGAGAATTGGTTATATTCTGGCTTGAAATTAATACAACGATTATTTCGTCCTAAAGTTTTAAATCTTTCTCCTGTTCCTAACAAAAGTTTATATACATCCCTATGCATTTCAAAATTCACCGCCGTTCCTTTACCAAGTCACTAATAGGTCTTCCGGCTTTTTTAGGCTTGGATCTAAAAGCTCCTAAAACCTGGACCAGCATTCATCATACGACCCTACATCGTACGGCCGTTCTGATTAATGGGCTTAGTAAGCCCACTAAGATCTTACAAATCTCCGATTCCCATATCAGCATCCTGAATGAGAAAGAAAAGGAATATGACACCTATGGTCAGCGCATGCACAATGCCTTCAAATCGGTTAAGCACTATCGGACAGGTGAGGAAGGCACAACTACGGAATATTTCAAACAATTACTCCACTACGCAAAGGAAGAAAAGGTAGATTTGATCGCTTTGTCGGGCGACATTTTCAATTATCCATCTCAGGTGGCGGTGGCATTTGTAAAAGAACAATTGGACCAAACCGGATTACCTTATATGTATACGGCCGGTAACCACGATTGGCACTATGAAGGCATGGAAGGGAGTGCGGACGAACTTCGGGATTATTGGTGTAAGAAAAGTTTAGCCCCTTTATATTCAAGCGGGATCTATGCTTCATCCCAATTGGTAGGCGAAGTGAATGTCGTCATGATCGATAATTCGACTTACCAGGTCAGTGAAGAGCAATTGGATTTCTTTAAAAAGGAAGAATCCAAAGGTTTTCCGATCGCATTATTCGTTCATATTCCGCTCTATGTGCCCGGAATGGGTATGTGCTGTGGTCACCCGAATTGGGGATGGGATGCCGACCGAGGATATGAAATTGAAAGAAGACAACGCTGGCCGAAGAGCGGTAACCGTAAAAGTACACTAGACTTTGTAAAAGCTGTGATGGACTCGCGGAGTGTAGTGGGGATTTTTGCTGGACATTGGCATCGTCTACATTCGGTAAGTAACTACGGACCTGCCCAGCATCTGGCATTGCCGGCGTTCAGTGGACAATCGCGCTTAATTGATTTTATCCCGGCTTAATTTTTGACCACTCCTTCCAAATCGATCCAGGTGTTCCCCTGATATTTGCGGATGGTAAAAACGTTATTTTCCCGGGAAGAGCCGTAATCAAAACCACCTAATAAGTAGCCTAATCGATCGGAATATTGGGTGCGAGCGATGCCTTCACCCGCTTTGTCCTTGTATTTATCCAGCTTTCGTGCATAGAAGCGTAAATGATCGTAACCTAGGTAAGAATAAATGGATGGGAGTGTGTTAAAGGCCATATAATATTGGTACGTGAAATTTTTCACTTCAGGTCTTTCCAGATCTACATAGTCTGTATCCAATAGATAAATTTCACGACCGTAGATCCCAAAATCCGTATTGTAACGATCAAAACTCGTGGCCGTAGCGATTACGGGTACTCCTTCAAATCCATTTGTACCCTTCAATAAACTGAGAAATGCCTGTCCGGAGCGAGGATCGGTGGAAAACAGTACCAAATGGGTCGGTTCTAGGGAGGTAATCGCTTCGGATGATACCACTGAGGCGATAGTTTCGGTTGTATTCCCGATCTTTTTCAAGCCCATGATTGTCCCTCCTTTCGATCTTACTTCATCCACATAATGTTTCGCCAAGGATTCGTCTTTTTGAGACCCCCCGTAGAAAATCAGCGCTTTTATTTCGGAATTGATGGTCTCGGCCACCTGTGCTACTTGCTTGGCCTGTAGTTCCAGACTCGCATGTGCCAAATAGTAATAGGGATATTTTGAAGTTAATAACTTGGAGTCGGTAGAAAGGGGATTGACGACTGGTATTCCGGTTTTACGCGAAAATTCAGCAGCTTCCTCACTGGTTTCGGGGTGTAGAGGCCCGAGTACGAGGTCCGAATTCCGAAAATCTTCCGCTTCTATTAAGCGTTCGACGGATTGTTTTTCATTGCTGATGTCGAATGCATTTAATTTAACTTCAATCTTATCGGACTGGAGATGCTTTTGTGCTAATAACAGTCCTTGGTAGTAATCATAGACATATTGATTGGGTCTTGTACGAGAAGAAGCATCGAAAGCATCGATACGAAACGGTAAGAGTACCGCAATATCATAGTGCGTCTTTTTACGCGTTTCGGGAGTTTCCTTGGTGGTACTTTCAACGGTGAGCTCACCCCCACTCGACAAATTGAATTTTGTTGCCAGGTTTTTGGCCAACTCTAAATCCGCTTTCGAAGATCCGCCTTTTGCTAAGATGGCTTTGACCAAGGTGCTAGCCACAATTCGATCAGAAGGGAATTGTTTGTTAAGCCCCTTTAAAAGGCCTACATCACGGAGGTCACCGATATAATGTTGGATAAGTCCTTGCACGTCCTTTTGATAGGACGAAGTAGTGATCCGGTTTAAGTAGTCAAGACCGCGATAGTATCCTTTCAACTTGAAATTCAGGAGACCTGCCAGGTAGTATGCCTCATCTTTTTCTGCCCAATTAGAATGTTTGCTTAATAACTGTTGAAGCATATTCCAACCTTCTTGGTCTTTATCAAGCTGTTGGGCAGCGCTGGCATAATAGTACTTAGCGTAGGCACTTCGATCCTCGTTGGAATAATCTTTCGTAATGGGTTCGAACAACTTCATTGCCTGTTCGAACTTTTTCTGTTTGTAAGCTGTCAATGCTTCTGAGAAATCAGCGTCACCTTTCTTTACAAGCTGAGCGCTAACGGGCAAGGTTAGCAAACAAATGAAGAGAATTCCAAAAAGTTTATTCATGTTGTTTCTAATTCTGATCGCAGTGGAAGAATCCGGGGTTAGTAAAACACTGCGATTTCGGCACCTATCAATCCTTCAACGATCAAACTATTCATTTCAGTCCATGCAGAACCTATTTTTTCCGG
>JBAYRB010000042.1:0-9989 GCA_041676905.1 Spirosomataceae bacterium | reverse complement strand
GTCCTCCTGACGAAAACGGACGGGATCATGTTTTTCGTTTTCTTAACAGTTTACAAGCGCAATTGATATTACCTTTGTCGTCTCGATGAGTTAAAAACAGAACCTGATTCGTTTTCCATTTAAATTCTCATCTGGTTTGATGAAGTAATTAGATTTATTTAAGAACGCTTAAATTACAATTTATTGAAGATTAGAATGTTACTATAAAATTTGATATAACTTTGCACGAATTTTTAGGGTATTTGATCTAAAATTCTAATTCATGGATGGAAAGTGCCTTTAAGTTGGTCAAAAAAGTGAACCCTTTTGTGATAAATAGCATTGGGTTAATTAACAAAACTGGTTGAATGACCTTGATTCATTATTTTTTTGAAGACATTTCGTACAAGATCGTACGTCCGATCAAAACCAAGCGTTGGATTCGATCGTTAGTAAACGCAGAAGGTTTCGAACTAAATTCCATCAATTTTATATTCTGTTCGGATGAGTACCTTCTTCAAATCAATCGTGAATATCTTAATCACGATTATTATACCGATATCATCACGTTTGATAATAGCGAGTCCGATAGAGAAATTGAAGGGGATATTTTCATAAGTCTTGACCGTGTGTTTGAAAACGCAAGATCCGAGTCTATACAGGAAGAAGAAGAATTGAGGCGTGTGTTAGCCCATGGCGTTTTACACCTGTGTGGGTATGATGATCACACCGATGAGGAAAAATCTCAAATGAGGTCCAAAGAGAATTATTATTTACAACAGTTTAACAAGGTGGTTCCACGTGGAACAAAATTAAAATGATGTTTCCAGAATACGATGTAATAGTAGTAGGGGCGGGGCATGCCGGATGTGAAGCTGCTGCCGCAGCTGCCCATATGGGTTCAAAGGTTCTACTGGTTACTATGAATATGCAAACCATCGCGCAGATGTCATGTAACCCTGCAATGGGTGGGGTTGCGAAAGGCCAAATCGTTCGAGAAATTGATGCGCTAGGTGGACAGTCAGGAATAATTAGCGATTTGACGATGATTCAATTCAGGATGTTAAATCGATCTAAGGGACCAGCCATGTGGAGTCCACGTTGTCAAAGTGATCGAATGATGTTTGCCCAACAATGGCGATTAACACTTGAACAAATACCTAACGTCGACTTCTGGCAAGAAACTGTAACTGGACTAATCGTTAAAGACAATCAAGTTAAAGGTATCAAAACAGGCCTGGGTTTGGAAGTGCATGGTAAAACGGTGGTTCTAACGAACGGTACCTTCCTCAACGGTATCATTCACATCGGCGAAAAACAATTTGGTGGCGGCAGAGCAGGCGAGCGAGCTGCGACGGGCATAACCGAACAACTCATACAATTAGGTTTTGAAAGTGGACGTATGAAAACGGGAACTCCTCCACGTGTAGATGGTCGAACGCTAGACTATACCAAAATGGAGGAACAACCGGGAGATGAACAACCGTCAAAATTTTCTTATACCCATACACCCGTCCTAAAAAAACAACGTAGCTGTTGGATTACCTATACCAATGAATCTGTACACGAAACCCTTAGAAAAGGATTCGATAAATCACCCATGTTCGCGGGTAGAATTCAAGGTATCGGTCCACGTTACTGCCCGTCGGTAGAAGATAAGATTAACCGTTTTGCCGATAAGGATCGCCATCAAATATTTGTAGAACCCGAAGGTTGGGATACAGTTGAAGTATATGTCAACGGTTTTTCCACCTCGTTACCTGAGGACATCCAATACGAAGCAATTCGTAAAATTCCAGGATTCGAAAATGCTAAAATGTTTAGACCGGGCTACGCCATCGAATATGATTATTTTCCACCCACGCAATTGAGCGCTACCTTAGAAACCTTATTAATAGAAAAATTATTTTTCGCCGGACAAATCAACGGCACTACCGGATACGAAGAAGCTGCATGCCAAGGATTAATGGCTGGAATCAATGCCCATCTTAAAGCTAAGGAATTACCAGCATTTACATTGCAACGATCAGAAGCTTACATAGGGGTATTAATTGATGACCTCATAAATAAAGGTACCGAGGAGCCATATCGTATGTTCACTTCTCGAGCAGAGTTCAGGACATTATTACGCCAAGATAATGCCGATATTCGACTCACCCCTATGGCTATTAAATTAGGTTTGGCTTCAGAAGAAAGAATCAGGTTGTTCGAACAAAAAAGAAAACAGTCTGCTGCATTAATTGAATATTTAACTTCACAAAAAGTAACACCAGAAATAGCAAATCCGATTCTGGAAAAAAGAAACCTATCGCCTATAAGAGAGAAAACGTCCCTGGCACATTTATTAAAAAGACCGCAACTTAGTATTACAGATTTAGAAGAATTCGATTCGAAATTACGAGAAATGACCCATAATTTCACCTCCGAAAATGTCGAACATGCTGAAATAGAAATCAAATACCATAGCTATATTGAAAAGGAAAAATTGATGGTCGAAAAGACAAAAAAAATGGAAAATCACATTATTCCAGATCATTTCAATTTCGAAAATATTCCTGCCCTATCGAATGAAGCCAAACAAAAGTTCGCCAAGTTAAAACCAAAAACAGTAGGTCAGGCATCTCGTATAAGTGGGGTTAGCCCTGCTGATATTTCTGTATTGATCATACATTTGGGAAGATGATGGAAACATTAACTCACTGTCCTCTCTGTGCATCGAGTGATATTGATCTATTTTTAAATACACAGGATTATAGTGTTTCACATGGAACATTTAAAATAGACCGATGCAAGAATTGTAATTTTATCTTTACAAACCCTCGTCCAAATGAGTCTGAAATTGGTAAATATTATGATTCCGAATCCTACCAATCTCATCATAATGAATCAAAGTCGATATTGAATAAATTATACAGTTGGGCTAGAACCATCGCTGTTAAAGGAAAGATTGATCTAGTAAAACAATATGATTCAAATCCCGAAAAATTTGTTATTGATATCGGATGTGGGACGGGTTTTTTCTTACAAGAATGTGTAAAACATGATTGGCGAGTAGCCGGAACTGAACCTGATAAGGATGCCCGCAATATAGCCTCAAAACATAGCAACGTAGCTATAGTTCCTACTATTTTTGATGACACTTTAACCGATCGAAAATTTACGACAATTACGATGTGGCATGTCCTCGAACATGTACACCGTCTGCACGAAACAATCGAATGGATCCACCAACACCTTAAAGATAACGGAGTCCTAATTGTTGCAGTACCTAATGTAAACTCGTACGACGCACACAAATATAAGTCTACTTGGGCTGCATTAGATGTCCCTCGCCATCTGTATCATTTTACAAGAGAAACTATATATAATTTGATGAATAAACATCAATTCCAAATTGAATCAATCAAACCCATGTGGTTCGATTCGTATTATGTAAGTATGCTTAGCACTAAATATAAGACAGGAAGAATAAAATGGTTCGATACATTCATAGCAGGTACTATCTCCAATCTGAAAGGCTATGCAAGTCATCACAATAACCTGAATACTTCCAGCTTAATCTATATCCTTAAGAAAAAATAAGTTCGCTGTGTGGAAAAAACTAAAGAAATACCTGCCTATTTTTACCTATGTAATATTTCTCTTCGGGTGCGCACAAGTTGTATCGCCCACAGGAGGAATAAAAGATATTATACCTCCACAGTTAATTGCGAGTAACCCAGAAAATAAAGCTACAAATTTTAAAGGGAATACGATTACACTTACATTCGATGAATACGTTATACTCGATAATATTATCCAGAAACTAATCATCACTCCCGAAATCGATAATCCATATACCCCAATCGTAAAAAAAGAATCGGTCATTCTAAAATTTAAAAAACAATTCGCCGATTCAACGACCTACACTTTTAACTTTGGAGACGGAATTAAAGATTTTGCCGAACGCAATCCTGCGCAAAATTTAAAATTAGTATTTAGTACAGGTAGCGTAATCGATTCAGGAAGAGTCTATGGTTCGGTATTAGATATACGTACAAATAAACCTGTGTTTGATGCGTTAGTCGGCCTCTATCAAATAACCGATTCTCTTACCCCTGAAAAAAATAAGCCTTATTACTTTTCAAGAACCGATAGTAGCGGACGGTTTGCAATTGAAAATACCCAAATCGCAAACTATGCGTTAATCGCACTCAATGATAAAAACCATAATTTATTATATAACCCAAAAGAGGAGGGAATAGCGTTTCTCGATTCAATTATTACAGTTAACGTCGATACTAGCAATTATACCCTCCAAATGTTTCACTCCGATATCACCCCGCTACGAGTGCAACGTACTATACCTAAGGTAAATGATTATACTATAGCATTTAATAAAGGAATAGATTCCATTGATGTCGTATTTCAAGATGGAACCGAATTACCCTATATCATGGAATCACCTAATCAACTTAAATTTTTCAATGTTCCAGTTCAAGAAGACACCGTAAGAGCGCAAATCATAGCCATCGACTCGCTGGGCTATGAACTAAGTTTAGATCAGAAAATCAGGTTTATGACCCAACGCAGTAGAGAACGCCAAACTACCCCGCTTACTGTTAAACCGATAATACCCAACGACGAAGCAGTAGCCCTTCCGCTAAAATTGACCTTGCAATTCAATAAACCCATTGATCACTTTGATCCAGACCATCTAAAAATTAAAACGGATAGCATTAGTTTAACTGAACCACATAACCTTGAACCCCACTGGAACAGATATCGGAATAAGTTGACATTGGAAATTCAATATCCAGCTAAAGACAGCATTATTGTCCAATTTAATAAAGGAGCCTTTATCAGCGTAGAAGGGGATACCTTGGCAGCTACTAAAATTAAACACCCGATTATTAATCCCGAACGTTACGGCATCATTAGAGGGACCATAAATAATCCGAATGAAATGCCCTTTTTTATAGAACTAACCGATAAAGATTTCAAAACTATCGTATTTAAGACCGATAAAAATCCATTTGAATTTAAAAATATTAAGCCTGGTGACTATCGACTCCGCCTCATTGTCGATATCAACAACAATGGCAAATGGGATACCGGTAACTATTCTCGAAAACTTCAACCCGAGCCCATTCTCGTTTTCCCCAATCTTATCAACGTCAAGGCAAATTTTGAATATGAAGATCAGTATTTCGATCTAAGTTCATTTAGTATGCCTTAATGGAAATTAAAAATACTCACGTTGTGGATAACTATGTGGATAATTCGAAAATCCTGTGGATAACTTGCGCATAACCCTCCCACAAATTGTGAATAACTAACGACCTCCTGTTGATAAAATAGGCTTCAAAAACGGATTGTTAACAACGGTACAGTAATCCATACTTTCTACACTACTTATTCACATAAAAAAATATGGAAAACTTTATCCACATTATAGAAGATTTGCAGTATAGATCATTGATTAAAAAGAAGTTAAATCGAATTGTTATCCACATATCCAACTTAAAAATGTGGATATCCACTTTATCCACATTTCCACGGCCTTAATAAGTGATAACAAGATTATATTAATTTAAATACTTATCTTTATTACTATTACACCAACCCTGAGCATCATGCGAAGAACCGTTTTAATCTTCCTTTCATTTCTAATCACTCAAGCCTATGCACAGAGTGACAGAGAAATGGCTGCGGAGTATTTCTCGTCCGGAGATTGTGAAAAGGGCATGGTTTTAGGCTTTAAGAGTCTCGAAAAAGAGTTCTCACGGGATATTCTTGTCCGCTCGGTCAATTGTGCCATCAAGGATAAAAAGTGGTCAGAAGCGGAAGCCTTCTTTAAAAAACAGATCAGAAAGGATGAAATTAATCAACCCTTTTACCATTTCCATTGGGGCCGTATCTATGCAGCCCAGCATAAAACGGGTGAAGCCGAGAAACGTTATCTCACTACCCTTGATTTGATTGCACTTCGTCCTGATTTATACACCACATTCATCGAAGAGTTTAGGAGAGTAGGGGAACCCGAATTAGCTAAGAAAGTCGTTCTAATCGCAAGAGAGACCACTAAGAATGGAAATCTATTCCGGCTTGAGTTAGCAGGTATTTACCAAGAACTAGCTGAGACGGAAAATATGATCCGAGAATTGCTGTCCTATGGTTCAATGATTCGTAACCAGGACATCGTTCAAAACATGTTGCAAGATTTTCTGAAATCGGATAAGGACAGAGAATTGCTCGAAAAGGTACTCTATGAAAATATTCAAAAAAGACCCAATGAAGTTTTTTATAATGAACTACTTATCTGGCATCAGGTTCAAAAAAAAGACTTTTATAAAGCATTTCTGCAAGAACGATCGCTCGACAAACGTCTGAGAAAAAATGGTTCTCGAATCGTTGAACTCTCTAAAATCGCCCTCCAAAACGAAGATTATACCAATGCATTGCGCATGTTTGATTACCTTTTAAAAGAATATCCGCGAAGTGAATTATATCCCTACGTCAAACGGATGGCCATTTATGTCCGGGAGGAACAAACGAAGAAAAACTACCCGGTAAACCTGGAAGAGGTAAAAAAACTAATCCGAGATTATGAGACCCTTTTAGTCGAACTGGGAAATGATATAAACGCTTTCGAAGCGATGCGGAATATGGCCATGCTCTACGCGTTCTACCTCGGAGACCGTCAAAAATCCATAGAGATACTTAATTCAGCCATTGAACTAGCTCGCAATGAACCGTCTTTTGTCGATCGATGTAAACTGGATTTAGGGGATATTTACCTGCTCGAAAACGATCCATGGGAGGCTTCACTTATATATTCGCAGGTAGAAAAATCCCAAAAGGATAATGTGTTAGGCTATGAGGCAAAATTACGCAATGCCAAACTATACTATTATAAAGGTGAGTTTGAGTTAGCGAAAACCATGCTCGACATTCTTAAAAAAGCTACTTCACGCGAAATTGCAAACGATGCCAGTGCTCTTAGTTTGTTAATTTTAGATAACACAGGACTGGATAGTACGGACGAGGCCATGAAAGCCTATTCATCAGTGGAGCTACTCCTGTTTCAACACCAATACGATAAAGCATTGGATTCCCTACAAGTCTTGTATGAAAAATATCAGGATCACAGTTTAGCCGATGAGATAAGATGGTTACAAGCTACAACCTGTATTCGACTTGATCGCAACAAGGAAGCCGAAAAATATCTACTCGATATTGTCGAAAAATATTATTACGATATTCTTGGTGACAATGCCGTTTATCAACTCGCCGTGCTCTACGAAACCAAACTTAAAAACAAAGAAGAAGCGATGCGGTATTACCAGATGTTACTCGAGAAGTATCCCGCTAGTATATTCGTCGCAGAAGCACGAAGAAAATTCAGACTCCTACGAGGCGACATAATCAATTGATTAACCAATTTATTCGCGCTGAGATTTTAATTTATCGGCCCATTATAGGGGTTGTGATTAAATATTAAAATGTCAGGCCGAATAATTTTAGGCAATAAACTAATTAAAAAATATAAGTCGTTGATTATCAATTTCTTATAATTAAATAACGACCAATTTAGGAGAGATAAAAATCTTTCAACCAAAATTTAAAATTTTCGAAAGAGGCCGGCATTTTTACGGCTTGTTTCTCTCGGTTGACTAATTTTCCTAAATTTTCCGGAATTTCTACCTCCGTCTCTAATGTAGCTTCTACCAAGTCCACGAACTTGGCCGGATGAGCAGTCGAAAGCAAAACCCCATTAACATCCTCGTTATTTTCTCTTCGATACTTTTTCAAGCCCAAATATGCAACAGCCGTATGTGGACATACGATGTAGCCATAGTCACTATATACTTCACGCATGGCCGATCGGGTTTCGTCGTCATCAAAGAAATAACCGACTACCTTCTCCCGAATCGTTTCGATATCATCCCCCAGTAAACGACTCATCCGAACAAAATTGCTGGGATTACCCACATCCATCGCATTGGAGATCGTCGCCACAGAAGCTTGGGGTTGATAAATACCTGATTCGATAAAACGGGGTACAACATTGTTGATATTAGTAGCCGCTATAAACTTGGCTACGGGTAACCCCATTTTCCACGCCAGGATACCAGCGCTGAGATTTCCAAAGTTGCCACTCGGTACAGAGAATACGATAGGCCTTTTAGATCTGGCTAGCTGGGCATAGGCAAAGAAATAATAAAAGGACTGAGGGATGAGACGTGAAATGTTTATCGAGTTCGCTGAAGACAAATTAAATAATGCATTTAATTCATCATCTAAGAAGGCTTTCTTTACCAGATATTGACAGTCGTCGAAGCTTCCTTCCACTTCGATGGCTTGTACATTTTCACCTAAGGTAGTTAATTGTTTTTCCTGCAATTCACTAACACTACCCGATGGATAAAGAATCGTCACTTTTATCCCAGGTACCTTATAAAAACCTTGTGCGACAGCCCCGCCGGTGTCTCCCGACGTTGCCACTAGGATATGGATGTTCTTATTTGATTTTTGAAGGAAATGCGACATTAGTGATGCCATGAATCGGGCACCAAAATCTTTAAATGCCAAGGAAGGGCCGTGAAACAACTCCAATACATGTAAGTCTTCATGAAGCGAATGGATGGGTGCGATGAAATCAAACGCTTTATCCACGATGGATTGAGTTTCTTCACGGGTAAGATCGTCTCCTAGAAGAGCTTGTGTAACCTCTACCGCAATTTCATTAAATGATTTTTCATGAATGCTGTTAAAAAATTCCTGCGGTAACACAGGAATATTATCGGGCATATATAAACCGTTGTCGGCAGGTAAACTTCTAAAAATTGCCTCCTCTAACGACGCTTTTAATTGTGGATTTCCAGTACTATGAAATTGCATCTTGAAACGAACGATTGATTTTCAGGGTCACAAAATTAGTCAAATTATTACTTTCCCTGTGGATACCTAACGATTTATCCACGTTAAGCGGGAAGCATGTGGATAAATTTCGAGAAATGTCAGTAAATCAGTATTTTAGAATATTGGAACTTTCATCAAAAACAGACTGAAAACCGAATGAGCTATGAGTAATGCCTTTTATAAAATTCCTGAACCAGTAAACGAGCCGGTTCGTCAATATGCACCCCATACACCGGAAAGAGAAAATTTGAAAAAGGCTCTGGAAGCAGCCAGAAGTAAGGTAATTGAAATACCCCAATACATTGGGAGAGAAGAGGTTTATTCCGGACAAAAGCAGGCGGTCGTAGTACCTCATGATCATCAGCATGTTCTGGCCTATTTCCATCAAGGAACGGAAGAACATGTAGAAAAAGCAATTAATGCGGCATTAAAAGTTAGGGAGGATTGGGCTCAAACGCCTTGGGAAGATCGGGCAGCTATATTTTTAAAGGCTGCAGCGTTAATTGCCGGACCCTACCGGGATGAGATAAATGCGGCTACAATGCTCGGTCAGTCTAAAAACGTTTTTCAAGCCGAAATAGATGCGGCCTGTGAACTCATCGATTTTTTGCGATTTAATGTTCATTTCATGGTTCAATTATACGGCGATCAACCTCGTTCATCGGCTGGTGTATGGAATCGTATGGACTATCGACCTTTGGAAGGATTCATCTTTGCGCTTACCCCTTTTAACTTTACAGCGATTGCAGGTAATCTCCCTTCAGCTCCTGCTCTGATGGGGAATGTAGTCGTGTGGAAACCGGCATTTACACAGGTTTATGCTGCTCAAGTGATCATGAAAATTTTCAAAGAATCCGGTTTACCGGACGGTGTCATTAATATGATTCTGGTCGATGGTCCGCAAGCTGGAAATGTTATTTTTAGTAAGGAGAGTTTTGCCGGTTTACATTTCACAGGTTCTACTACGGTTTTCAGGGAATTATGGAAGACAATTGGAAGCAACTTAGAAAAGTATAAAAATTTTCCACGTATTGTTGGAGAAACCGGTGGGAAAGATTTCGTGTTGGCGCATGCTTCAGCTCGTCCAAAGGCGGTAGCCACAGCTT
>JBAYRB010000041.1:0-10053 GCA_041676905.1 Spirosomataceae bacterium | reverse complement strand
TCGTCGATATAACTGTTTTGCAGTAAACCAAATTCTCTACCAGTGGCTCTCATAAATTGCCAAAGCCCACCGGCACCTGCCCTGGATACGATACGGGGGTTTAGACCCGACTCGATTAACGATAAGTATTTTAATTCCTCGGGAAGATTATGCTTGGCGAGCATTTCTTCGAAAATGGGGAAATAAAGATCTTTCGTTTCCAGCATTCGCTGAGTAAAAGAGGATCTTCTTACGGCAAAAAAATCGACGTAATTATGCGAGTATTCGTTGTAACGAAGGGGAATTTCCTTCTCTAATAATTTTAAACGTTCCTTCAGAAGAAAGGTTGAAACAGGGCTGTCTTTTTTATCTTCTAGTATTTCTGGAACGAATTCGGTGAGTGGATCCAGGGTAGCAAGCTCCTCTATCACATCCTGTTCATCTAGTCCTGAATCTTTTTGTTGCGCACTTACTTTGAATATGAATAAAAAGAAAAAGAGCAAACTAAAACGTACAGGCCACGTACTATCAAAGTTTTTCATTACTAGTACTTGAGGTTTAACGATTTAGAAGTTTTTGTGAATTTGCGGCATATCAGCTACGGACTAGGCTGCCGGTCAATTCTTTAATATATTTTCCAAATGCCATGACACGGGCTTCATCGAAAGCCCTTCCCATAATCTGAAAACCGATGGGGAGCCCTTGGTTATCCACGCCGTTGGGTACCGAAAGTGCCGGAAACCCTGTAATGTTTGCTTGAACCGTAAAAATATCAGCCAGGTACATTTGCAGGGGATCTCCGTTTTTCTCCCCTTTTTTGAACGCAGTAGTGGGTGCTACCGGCGACACGATAAAATCAAATTGATCCAAAACTTCTTGGGTTTCTTCCAGGATTAAACGCCTCACACGCTGAGCTTTGGTATAATAAGCATCGTAGTAATTCGCACTTAATACAAAAGTCCCTAACAGGATCCTGCGTTTAACTTCCTTGCCAAATCCTTCTGAACGGCTTTTTTTGTACAGCTCTTCCAAATTACCGGCCGCTTGGGTTCTATAACCGTAACGGACTCCGTCAAAACGAGATAAGTTAGAGCTAGCCTCTGCCGTAGTAAGAATGTAATAAGTGGGTAAGAGATGACGGGTTTGTTTAAATTTAACTGGCTCTACCTCATGGCCTTCCTCCTTCAACCGATCCAAGGTAACTTGCATTTGCTCCTTTACTTCAGGTTGTACCGCTTCCGATTCCACCCCTTCCACCAGGTAACCAATTTTTGCTTTTCCCTTCCATTCCAACTCCTTTGAATAGAAACTTATGGGTGTGGAAGAAACAGTACTATCGTATTCGTCGGGACCGGCTATGACTTCGAGTAACAGAGCAGCATCTTCTACACTTTTAGTAAGTGGGCCAATGCAATCAAATGACGAGGCATAGGCTATCAGACCATAGCGAGATACCCGCCCATAGGTTGGCTTCAGACCGACAACTCCACAAAAAGAGGCTGGTTGCCTGACGGACCCCCCGGTATCACTTCCCAGGGACACGTGGCATAAACCTGCTTGAACGGCAACGGCAGACCCACCTGAAGAGCCACCCGGTATTCGTTCCGGATCAGCTGCATTGGAAACCGCTCCGAAATAACTGTTTTCATTGGAAGAGCCCATCGCGAATTCATCACAGTTCTGACGACCAATGATGATGGCGTCTTCCTGTAAAATTCGATCTACGACTGTAGCATTATAGGGGGCTTTGTAACCGGTAAGGATTTTACTGCCGGCTTGTAAACTGTAACCTTTATGAGAGATGACGTCTTTGATCCCCACCACTAGCCCAGCAAGCTTGCCTACTTTTCCATTGCGAAGACGCTCATCCAATTGACGTGCTCGTTCTAAAGCATCCTCCTCATACACTTCTACAAATGCATTCAGGTGAGCCTTTTCCCTGATCCTCTCCAAATAGTCCAACACAATTCCCTCGCAGGTAAGTTGACCCGATTTCAGAGCCTCTTGAATATCGGTCAACTTTTCAAATGATTCGAGCACTGATCTAAGAAGTTCTTATACGTTATTTTATTTTACAGAAAACAAGAGCCGTTTTGCGTATAAGGCAAAACAGCTCTTGCAGAATTAATTACTATAATAACAACTGGTAAGACTACTTTTTAGTCTCCTCCGTGTCCATACTTTTTTCAATGCTTTCTTTGACGTCCTTCGTCGCATTTTTGAATTCTTTAATTCCTTGACCAAGCCCGCGCATGAGCTCAGGAATTTTCTTCGCGCCAAATAATAGGAGCAAAGCCAGCCCTATCAAGAGCATTTCCTGACCGCCCATCCCCATTAAAGCCAATAATACCGCAGCTGATTCCATTTTATTACTTGTTTATTAATTCAATTTCCTAATTTAATTAACATTTAAATAAAGACATCTCGACCTAGGAGATACCCAACGTGAGGGACAAATTTATGAAATATATTGGAAAATCTAATTCTATCTAATTTAATCCTTCCTATTAACACTTATCTGACCTTGATGGTTTTTGTTTGTTTTTCCCACTCCGAAAACTTCGCTATTTCATTTTCTAAAACGTTAAACAACCATACTACCAGCGCTACGTCATCCGCTATTCCGATCAAAGGAAGTACATCTGGAATTATATCCAGGGGTGAAATAAAATAAACGAGAACTCCGACGATGGTCGCCATGCTGCCGAACGGAACCGCGCGATATTCACCTGTAGCATAGGCTTTGATAAATCGAATCATCAACTGTAGTTGACTTTTCACTTCCTGAATTCCCTCGGCGAACCCTTGCTTTTCCATTTTTCTAGCTCCTTGTTGAATGAGCACTAGTAGAAGGGCTTTATTTTTGGTTAGGCCGGCTCCACGCCGCATAACTTTGGTAAAAAAGGAGGATGTTAAAATACGCTGAATTAAGGATTCTCCTGATGCCATAAAAGTGTGTTATGAAAGTATGAATGTCAGACCCGTCCAGCCTCAAATCGGGGGGATATCCCATAGTATACTATTCCGATAACCCCCTTCATTAGCTTTATCTCTTTTTAGTTTTGGAACTTTCAACCAGACTGGGTTCTTTTAAAAAGGCGATCATATCGTTGACGATCCGGCCTGCTTCTTCCAGGTAAACGTCGTTCTTGGCATCTTTCGTATTCTGATCGTCGTCGGTGTTTTCGTTTTCTTCGTCATCCAAATCATTCCCTTGGTTTAAGGAAGAAAGTGCCAATCTTTTCTTTTCCGCCTCTTCTCTCTCCTTTTTACGTTTTTCTTCGTTTAACGAAATCACCTTATTTTCCCGCGCTTCTCTGAATAGTTCCAGATCCTTGACCAGTTTTATTAATTTTTCGTCACTCTGAAGGCGTTTTCCATGATTTTCATTTAACCATTTTAATAACGATTCGCTGATATCATTGGTGGCCTCATATCGAACGGGGTTGATCTGATCCCAAGGCAGCGCACTGGATTGTGACTGCTCTCTATACTCATCGGCCAGGTGAACAGCAGGAAGTTCAATATCGGGCTCAACGCCTTTCAATTGCGTACTGCTTCCATTTACTCTGTAAAACTTGGCCGTCGTCATTTTCACTCTACCCAGAGGTTCCGACGACCGCTCATATTGATTGAGGTCCAACAGGGTTTGTACGGTTCCCTTCCCAAAAGTTTGCTCACCAATTACAATGCCTCGTTTATAGTCTTGGATGGCGGCAGCGAATATTTCTGAAGCAGAAGCACTAAAACGATTCACCATTACGGCCAAGGGGCCGTCGTAAACCAAGGTAGGATCAGGATCTGACTGTACGTCGGTTTGCCCCATTGTTTCTTTAATCTGGACCACCGGACCACTTTTAATAAACAAACCGGTCATGGCGACGGCTTCATACAATGACCCCCCCCCGTTGTTACGAAGATCTACGATAAGCCCATCGATCCCCTCCTCTTTGAGCTCGTTGATCAACTTTTTAACATCATTGGTCGTACTTGCAAATCCTTTTTCTCTGCGTTGTACCCCTTCAAAGTCACGGTAAAATTGGGGGACAGTAATCACCCCTAACCTTCTTTCCCCCTCTTTTGTGGGGACGGTGAGTATATCTTTTTTCGCTCGTCCATCGACCAAATTGATCTTTTCCCGAACCAAACGGTACTCCTTGGGCGGGGTGTTGGGCAAAGCGTCTGCAGGTAAAATTTGTAAACGAACAACAGTTCCCTTTGGTCCTTTAATTAACTTGACGGCATCGTCTACGAACCATCCGACAATATCGACCATAGGTCCATTATCACCTTGAGCAACCCCGATAATTCGATCTTCTTTTTTAAAGTAATTACTCTTAAAAGCAGGTCCACCCGGAATAATGTCGACGATTTTAATATAGTTTCCATCTTCGCGAAGCTGCGCACCAATACCTTCCAGCGACTGGCTCATATCCTGGTTGAAGCGATCCGCAGTCACCGGCGACATATAACTGGTATGGGGATCTATTGATTCGGCATAGGCGTTGAAATAGGTCTGGAATGCCTGATCGGTTTTAATGCGACCTAAATTCCGAGCACGGTTTTTATAGCGTTGTTGCAGGATAGTAAGACTAGCGGTATCGGCTTTACCGGTAAGTTTTAGATCCAAGGCTTCACTTTTAAGGTATTTGAACCACAGTTGATCCAATTCTTCCGTATTGGCAGCCCAAGCACGGTTTTCCCGATCTACTTCCAACACTTCATCAGTCGTAAAGTCTTGAAGTTTAGGATTCTTAAGCACCTCGGATATAAAATCGTTGCGTTCCAGCCAGCGCCGACGGTAAAGATTGAAAATTTCATAGGGGACGTCGAGCTCTCCTTTGAGTAAAAAATCGTCAAACGAGTATCGATATTTTTCGAACTTATCAATGTCCTCCTGGGTAAAGTACATTTTCCCTGGATCGATATCTTTCAGGTATTTGTCCAGTATCACCGACGAAAGCGAGTCGTCGAGTTTGATTTTCCGAAAGTGAAAATTATTCAATAGCCGGAGCGCTGACGATTGTGCTTTGTATTGGGCCAAGGTGGGTTTCAGGTCTTCAAAAACCCCGTCATTGGGTGATTGCACAGACGTAAAGTCGGACAAATCCGTTTCCCGGATATTGCCCCCCATAAAAATCACTGGAATCAGTGTTATCAAATATTTTCTCATACCTCAGCTATTTCACAATTTCCAAAAGCTCTACATCAAAAATCAAGGCTGACAAAGGTGCGATACTCGGTCCAGCCCCATGCTCCCCATACGCTAAATGATGGGGCAAGTAAATTTTCCATTTTGAGCCTACCGGCATGAGTTGCAAAGCTTCGGTCCAACCGGGGATAACTCCACTGACAGACAAGGCGATAGGCTCACCTCTCTCTACTGAACTATCGAACACCGTTCCGTCGATTAACGTTCCATGATAATGAACTCTAACCCTATCATTTAGGGAGGGTTTTTCCCCGTTTCCTTCCTTCAAGATTTCATACTGCAAGCCACTTTTTGTGGTGACGACTCCCGGTCTTTTTTTATTCTCGGCGAGGAAGTTTTCTCCAGCAATCCGATTCGGTTCAGCTTCAGCTAATTCAGCCGCTCGGGCCGAGTCTCTCAGCCGGGAAAAATAGGCCATTAAAAATTGCATCGCCTCTTCTTTGTCGATTAATGTGGGCTCACCTTTGAAAGCATCCCGAATGGCGGCACTTACAAGTTCGACATTAATCCCATCAAGCCCTTCCATTTTTAAATTTTCACCAATACTGATTCCTAGCCCATAGGACACGGTGTCCATTTCTGTTTTCAAGCTGATCGACTGCTCCTGGGCGTTTACCAGAGCTGAGGAACATAGGATTGCGACAAACCATAACAGGTTGACAAAGGGCTTCAAGTTGTTTGACATTCGGAATATTTCTAGTTTACGGTAATTTACTGACCCAAATTTATTTATTTAACCTTTGGGTATCAAAAAAACGGAATACATTGCAAAAAAGCGCATGCAATGGCATATTTTTTTGGCTTAGGGAGAATTCTTCCCTTGTTTTGCGAAGCTGAATTTTGCTTTCTTAGAAAAGTGCAAGCCAACTTTCACAACATTTTAAGCAAAGGCCTTAGAAATATTAAATTAAACTCCTACATTTGCGGTCTGAAATAGAATAATTTCCATTATACCCAAAATAATTCAAAAAAATCTATGGTATCTGTAAGACCTGACGAAGTTTCGGCGATACTCCGAGAACAGCTTTCCGGCTCAAAATCGGAAGCCGAACTCGAAGAGATAGGTACAGTACTCCAGATCGGAGATGGAGTTGCCCGTATTTATGGGCTTTCGAAAGTACAGGCCGGTGAGCTTTTGGTGTTCGAAAATGGTTTAAAAGCATTGGCATTGAACCTTGAGGAAGACAATGTGGGTGCGGTATTATTGGGCGACTCCAGTGAAATCAGAGAAGGTGACACTGTCAAAAGAACCAATGAAATTGCCTCTATCAAAGTTGGAGAGGGAATCATCGGCCGCGTTGTTAACACACTTGCCGAACCCATCGATGGAAACGGTCCTATCCAGGGAGAACTTTACGAGATGCCAATCGAAAGAAAAGCTCCGGGGGTAATCTATCGCCAACCCGTTACGGAACCCTTACAGACTGGGATTAAAGCGATCGACGCGATGATTCCTATCGGGCGTGGGCAACGGGAGTTGATTATCGGTGACCGACAAACCGGTAAGACAGCTGTTGCCGTCGATACCATTATCAATCAAAAAGAATTCTACGATCGGGGCGAGCCTGTATATTGTATCTACGTAGCCTGTGGTCAAAAAGCTTCGACCATTAAGCAAGTAGAAGCAACATTGCGCCGCTACGGAGCGATGAACTATACCGTGATCGTAGCAGCCGGTGCTTCTGACCCCTCTCCTATGCAGTTCTACGCACCCTTTGCTGGAGCCGCCATCGGAGAATATTTCCGTGATACAGGAAGACCTGCTTTGGTTATCTATGATGACCTTTCAAAACAAGCGGTAGCTTATCGTGAAGTATCCCTTCTATTGCGTCGTCCTCCAGGACGGGAAGCTTATCCTGGTGACGTTTTCTACCTTCACAGCCGCCTTCTCGAACGTGCTGCTAAGATTGTAGGAGACGATGAAATTGCCAAAGAGATGAACGACTTACCTCCTTCAATTAAAGACAAAGTAAAAGGAGGTGGTTCCTTGACGGCTCTACCGATCATTGAAACACAAGCTGGTGACGTATCGGCTTATATCCCAACCAACGTTATCTCTATCACCGACGGCCAGATCTTCCTTGAGTCGAACCTATTTAACTCAGGTATTCGTCCTGCGATTAACGTCGGTATCTCGGTATCACGCGTGGGTGGTAACGCACAGATCAAATCGATGAAAAAGGTAGCGGGTACCTTAAAAGGTGACCAGGCTGTTTTCCGCGAACTGGAAGCATTTGCCAAATTCGGTTCTGATTTGGATGCTGCAACGAAACTAGCCATCGATCGTGGTCGTCGTAACTTGGAAGTCCTGAAACAAGGACAGTACAACCCTGTTCCCGTAGAAGAGCAAATTGCAATTATCTATGCATCTACCAACGGTTTGTTGGACGAGGTGCCCGTAGAGAGAGTACGTGAGTTCGAAAAAGAGTACCTCGAATTACTCAGAGCTCAAAATGCATCTACGCTCGCAGCTTTGAAACAAGGCAAATACGATGATGAACTCACCGGAGTTCTACGCAAAGCTGCCCAAGAACTTGCTGTAAAATATAAATCTTAATAAAATGGAGAGATCCGGAGTAAACGTTTTCCGGATCTCTCCTGCATCATCATAAAACGATAAGCGATGGCTTCCTTAAAAGAAGTTCGTGACCGGATCGGTTCTGTCAACTCCACTCAGCAGATCACCAAAGCGATGAAAATGGTGGCTGCTGCCAAACTCCGACGTGCACAGGATAGTATTATCCAAATGCGGCCTTACGCCTATAAGCTTAACGAAATGATAGGTACCGTGTCGCAAGGTGCGGAAAGCATGTCGTCAAACCCCTACACCAGCGTGCGTCCGATTGAAAGGGTTCTTTTGGTCGTGATCACTTCGGATCGTGGACTCTGTGGAGCCTTTAACAGCAATGTTATCAAAGCCGCCCTAAGTCATATCGACACTCATTATACCAAGCAGGCATTGGAAAAGAAAATCGATGTTTTGGCGATTGGTAAAAAGGGGAGCGAAGGGATGCAGCGAAGAGGTTTCCAAACAATTACCCAGTTTTCAGATCTTTTTACAAGACTTAGTTTTGTAAACGTGAAAGAAGCCGGGGAGTATATCATGGATGCCTTTGCTAAAGGGCGCTATGACGTCGTCGATCTGGTTTATAACGAGTTCAAAAACGTAGCGACCCAAATTGTCAGAACTGAACAGTTTTTACCCATACAAGCGCCTACAGGATCTTCCGACGGATCAGCCGAAAGAATCAATTACCTTTTTGAACCCGAGGAAGAACAGATCCTAACGGACCTAATTCCAAAAGCCTTGAAAATTCAATTATACAAGGCTGTGTTGGAATCAAATGCGTCCGAACATGGTGCAAGGATGACAGCCATGGACAAGGCTACGGAAAATGCGCAAGAGATGTTAAAAGAACTTCGCTTGGTATACAACCGTACACGTCAAGCGGCGATTACCAAAGAAATCCTGGAGATCGTTGGCGGTGCCGAGGCATTAGCCAATTGATAACCTCAGCTAATCAAATTATTTTTTAAAAGAATGATCCTAATAACCGGGTCATTCTTTTTTTGTAATTAAAAATATTTGCTATTTGCAAAAAAATATCAACCATCTCCCTGAACCTGTGGGTTCTGCGTAACTAACTATTAAAATATGAAGAAACTACAGGTATTGCTTTTCGCTTTTCTATTTGCAATCACCGGCACCTATGCTCAAAAAGTTGAGGATATAATCGATAAGCACATTGAAGCTTTGGGGGGATCCACGAATCTAGCGAATTTAAAAAGCGCCCAAATCGATGCCACCGTCTCCGTGGCGTCTTTTTCCGTAAAAGGAACAACCACCGTATTGCAGAACAAAGGCATTCGTATCGAACAAGAAGTTCAGGGTATGAAAATGATACAAGCCTTTGATGGTACTACCGGCTGGGCGATAAACCCTATGTTGGATAATGCGAACCCCGTCAAACTTCCAGAAAGCCAAAACGCAAACTTAAAGGGTCAAATGGATTTAACCGGGCTCTATAATTATAAGGCTAAAGGTTATCAGGTCGAACTAATCGGTGAGAAACAGGTCAAAGATGAGCCGGTTTACGTCCTCAAAGTGACCATGGCTGACGGTAATGCGGCCACCAACTATATCTCCAAAAAGACCTTTCTTACCCTAAGAACCTGGATCCATATGACCACCGAAAACGGGGATGTTGTGGAAAGTAATATTTACCCCTCCGATTACCGAAAAGTCGATGGCATTGTGACACCTTACAGCATCCAAATTGAAGGCACAGGAATCCCGGGTACTATCGTTACGAATATTACATCCGTTAGATATAATTTGGACATCGACCCTTCCATATTCGCGTTTCCGGAGAATTGACATCCACCCCGAAGTTTTTAAATTTCCGTTGACGAGTATTTGACTCATTTACAAATACTTCATATTTGGAGAATTGAATAAAGTATTTCGTAAAAAATATGCTTTATTTCTTTGAAATTGACGCTTTTACAATTGCCATTTTCCCAGCTACTGTATAACTTTACCGCCATTCCTCTAGGTAGTGAAGAACCTTAGAAAAATTAATTAACCCTAAACCAAATACTTTCTATGAAAATCTTGCTAAAGGTTGCAGGTTGGCTCATCCTGATCCTTTTTATCGTCGTATCCGCGGCAGCTGCGTATGTAACTATTGTTCTTCCAAATGTTGATCCCGCTCCCGATTTGAAGGTGGAAGCAACTCCGGAGCGTATTGCCCACGGAGAATACCTTGCCAATCATGTAGTCGTCTGTATGGATTGTCACAGCCAAAGGGATTTTTCTAAATTCTCTGGGCCATTAGCACCAGGCACCTTAGGACAAGGGG
>JBAYRB010000040.1:0-10281 GCA_041676905.1 Spirosomataceae bacterium | reverse complement strand
CGATGCCAACAGACACTCTTTCATCCTTTGTTTTAATTGGAGGATATGCTCTCTGTCACGATCCATATCCCGGTAGGCAATTTCTAGGGCTTTTGCCAACCCAATAATTCCATAAATATTTTCGGTGCCCCCGCGCATATTACGCTCTTGCGCGCCACCGTGTATGAAAGGTGTGATGCGCGTGCCTGCTTTTTGGTAAAAGAAACCTATACCCTTGGGTCCATGAAATTTATGGGCTGCCCCGACAATGAAGTTCGTTTTTAATTCATTGACATTGTGTCGGAAATGGCCCATGGTTTGTACCGTATCCGAATGAAAAATAGCCTGATAGTTTTGGCAAAGCTCACCAATGGCGTCAATGTCATAAAGATTGCCAATTTCGTTATTACCGTGCATCAGGGTTACCAAAGCCTGATCTTTTCGGGATGAGAGGAGCTTTTCCAAGGAATGTAAGTCTATATCCCCCGAAGCGTTGACTTCCACGTAACTTAAGTCAATTTTCCCTTGTTTTTGGTAATGTTCCAGCGTGTGTAAAACAGCATGATGTTCCAACGGTGAAGTAATGACATGCTTGATACCATAGGTTTCGATACTGCCTGACAACACCGTATTATTCGATTCGGTCCCACCAGAGGTAAAGAATATTTCGGCAGGAGAAGCCCCTAATATTTCGGCAACCGTTTTTCTGGCGCGTTCTATGAGACTTCGTGCTAATCGTCCCTCTGCGTGTATGGAGGATGGGTTGCCATGAACATTTTTAAAAACCGGCAACATGGCTTCCAGCACTTCCGGATCGAGGGGTGTGGTTGCGGCATTGTCCAAATACGCTTTCATGCAAAAACTATTCTCTGGGAGTGGACAGTATCTCTTTGATGTCCATAATGATTTTATTCGCCAAATTGTTTGCTGTGGATATCAAATCCGATTCGGAATAAATTCGAATGATCGGTTCGGTATTGGATTTTCGAAGGTGTACCCAATCTTTGTCAAAATCGATCCGAACGCCATCAATGGTATTGACAGGCTGTTTGGCATACTTGCGAACCATGGCCTCCAATACGTAATCGACATCAATTTCGGGTGTTAGTTCGATTTTATTTTTAGATATATGGTAATTGGGATAGGTACTTCGAAGAACATTGACGGATTTACCGAACTGTGCCAGGTGGCTTAGAAACAAGGCAATACCTACCAAGGCATCCCGCCCGTAATGTAGTTCAGGATAAATCACACCTCCATTACCTTCGCCACCGATGACGGCATTGTGTGCTTTCATTGCTTCTACGACATTTACTTCCCCTACGGCCGAAGCGAAATATTGGTATCCGGCTTTTTGGGTGATATCCCGAAGAGCACCGGTAGACGATAGGTTTGAAACCGTATTGCCTGGTGTGTGCTTCAAAATGTAGTCCGCAACAGCTACCAGTGTATATTCTTCACCAAAGGGGGTCCCATCTTCTCCAATGAGTGCCAATCGGTCTACATCGGGGTCGACGACGATTCCCAAGTGATAATTACCCGTTTCAATGGTTTTACAAATTTCGTGGATATGAGCGGGTAGGGGTTCTGGGTTATGGGCAAAATGACCAGTCGGTTCACAATTTATTTTTGTGATGTTCTCTGGGGCTACTCCAAGTGCTTCTAAGAGCATGGGAACGGCAATACCCCCGGTGGAATTCACGGCATCGACCGCAATACGGAAATTTGCTTTAGCGATGGCCTCCCTATCCACTAGTTTTAAAGCTAATATGGCTTCAATGTGCTGCTCGAGCGCACCTTCAATTTTTTTATAGGAACCAAGTTTCTTGACTTCTGAAAATACGAAGTTCTCGTTTTCAGCTATTTCAAGTACTTTCTCGCCGTCTTCAGCTGAAATAAACTCCCCTAGACTGTTCAATAATTTTAATGCGTTCCATTGAATAGGATTATGGCTCGCTGTTAAAATGATACCCCCGGCTGCACTTTCCTTTACTACAGCCAACTCAACCGTGGGTGTGGTCGACAAGCCCACGTCTAGAACGTGAATTCCTAAACCCTGCAAAGTCCCTGCGACCAAATGGGTCAACATTTCTCCAGACAGTCTACCGTCCCGTCCGATAACGACAGTTGGGTTCTCTGCCTGTTTTTCTAGCAGCCACATGCCGTAAGCAGCTGAATATTTAACAATATCAACTGGGGTAAGACCATCACCAGGGTGACCACCAATGGTTCCTCGAATGCCAGAAATAGATTTAATTAGAGACACTTCTAAACAAATTTAATAGGTATGGAACTATATTCAGTTAAGAGGTTGTGGTATTTGCGGTACTACTACCGTTTAAGTGTTGATGGCTCGAACTTTTACGAGTCATATTTGAGGCCTTTATCTAATATTTGAACATTATTTCTACCAAATAGTTCGTATTCAGTCGTAAATCACAAGCCCTACGGAACTGTTTCAAATCATTCTAATGAACCGCTACGCTACTACTCACTCCTTATCGAGGGTGAGCGTATTTAATTGTCATCGGATTCCGTTAGGAAATACCATCAAATGGCCTGCGAATTTAGCAAATTCTTTGGAAGTGCCCGAGCGGTGGGGTTGGTTAATGACGAATGGTTGATTAATCGGTTGGGGTTCATTGGGTTCACAGATAGATGAAAATATAAAATACCCCGTGACATTGGGAAATGCGCACGGGATAACTAAAGGCCAGTATAATTCTGGCCTGTTAATGATCAGAAATGACTCCCAAACTAACGACGCTAAACCGTCGAGACGGTCGGTGTTAAGTTGGGAACTAATGCTGAATACGCCATAATCCGCTGGACAAAGCCTTCGGAAGGACTGCGGGTAATTCGATCCATTTGATCGCGGATCTCAAGGGTGTCCATATAGAAGGACATTAGATCGTCGTTCGACGAGAGGGCTAGAGCAATCTGCTCACTTTCTTCTTGAGTTGTTTCCGAAAAAACATAACGGACAACATCGTCATAAGTAAAGGTTTTTATCATAATATGGGGTACGTTGGCTGAATTGCTTACGTAAGTTAATCAGCGCGTAACGCATCCTTCCCAAAGCTGTGTTGATACTGACTCCCGTCGCATCAGCGATCTCCTGAAAACTCATGTCATTGTAATGACGCATAATCAGGACTTGTTTTTGGACATCCGGCAATCGTTGTATCATCTCCCGCAACTGTTCATGAGTTTCCTGACGGATCTGCAATGATTCAACGGAATCCTCCGAAAAATCCAGCGTGTTGAATACATTACTCCCGTCTTCAAAAACTACACTAGGATAGCGCTTGTCACGCCTGAAATAATCAATAGCGAGGTTATGAGCAATTCTGATGATCCACGGCAAAAATTTACCCTCTTCGTTATATCTACCCGACTTGATCGTATCTATTGCCTTAATGAATGAATCCTGTGTCAGATCTTCGGCAATATATTGATCTTTTACAATCAGGTAAATAGTGGTGTAAACTCTTGACTTATGGCGATTTACCAGCGTTTCGAAGGCTTTTTCATTGCCACGGATATACAGAGAAACGAGTTCACTGTCTAACTTGGATCTTCTCCATTTGATCTTTTCAATTTAGTTAACGTAGATCCGTGTTTCTATATTGTCTGCTGGTTTAAAATTAGTGAATGACTTAAGTAGTATATCGGTTATTGGGGGAACCGGAATTCAAAAATAATGTATATCTCGGCGTATATGCAACTAATAGCGGAAAAAATTTTTATATTTTTCTAAAATAATTTGTGATTTAAGGCGTAATCAGCCCCTTTATCATTTACATAATTGCCTGAATGTCCGCATGTATGAGAAGGAAATGCATTTATTTTCGTGTATCTGAGTTGAATTAAATCGCTGCACCTTTTACGCAACTTGCCTCAATGCTAAAAATTAAAATCGCTAATAGGAATAGGTGAACTATGGGAAATTGATTTAGAGACTAGAAGTAATAGAGTAGCAAGATTTGGGTAATAAAATAAACCTTCTCTACGTAAGGGTTACCATGTTGAAAATATTATCTTTTCCGTTTTTTTCCTTGTACGACCGGGGAACACGTAAATAAGTGCCCCAAAATCAAAGGCCAAATGGCGTTGCCCTTTTAGCGAAATTCGCCCCGGCCTGACTACCTTCATCGGCTGGGCCAGCATTCGACCAACGCTATTCCCTCACTTCATACCCACGATTGGAGCTGTAGGCCAGTGCGCTTATGTGCCCGGATAACTTGGTAAGGAAAGGGAATTTTGCAGATATAATTTTGCGAAACAAATAAGTTTAGGGTCGATAAGTCGGCTATTGGTATTTTCCGACCTCTGTGTCGGTACAAGCCTATGGCAACACGGTTCACGAGTTTTGGTTTTGTGTCAGGGAGCCCCCCACCCGCCCCCCCCTTTCAAATTACGCAGGAGGTCGTTAACGATCCAGCTATCAAGCAATTATAAACGAAAGTAAACGATTATGGATTAAAAAAACGGTTGAGGGGGCGTTGCCGACGGTAAGAGGTTTGTCGGGTTAATCAATTTAAGTGGGTCCACCGAATTTAGGCTGGTCGGTCGCGCTGCCCTAGCATCGACATGAATCATTCGAAGGGATGATCAAGTGCATTTCGAGGGGGGGTAGCATTCAGTAAAACCCTTACAGGTTTTGAGATCCATCCCCAAAAACAACATTGTTCCTAAGGTTCGATACTGATCCGAAGCGGATCTGAAGTGGGTATTCAGACCATTAAAAAAGGGGCTACCTTTCCGTAGCCCCCTGGTTTTTCAGTTCTTGTTGTGAATGACTTGAACCCCGTAATCGTCGCGAAATGCTAAGCAATGGCTTTCACCACTTCTTCAAACTCGTTTACACTGACGGTACGATCGACCGGTTTGATATTGCTCAATACCAATTGGTATACTTTGTTTTCAAATACTTGTTGGAATACCCTGCGGTAATTATCCTTTTCTCGGTCCATTAAATATTGCTGGGCTATGCGATTAATCACATCATTCATTTCGTCACCTTCACCATAAAACCCAAATTGACCTTTTACGATGCGTTTAGCTTCTTCCAGTAGCTCATCGGGTTCTACTTTGATCTCATGAGTTTCTGCAATACGGTTGTGAATCAGGCTCAGACGAAGGGATTTTTCAAAAGCATCGTATTCTTTTTCGATATCTTCTGCAGTGAATTTGCCCTCATTACTTTCTAATAGCCATCTTTTTAGAAAATCCTGTGGTAACTCAATGGGAGTTTTTTCCAACAATTTTTCTTCAACATCCCTTTTCAGAAGTGCTTCAGTTTCGCGATCGTAATTGTCTTGCATGATGGCAGCAATTTTCTCGCGAAATTCCTCCTCTGATTTTATCTCCTCATGAAATCCAAGCACTTTATGGAAAAACTCATCATTCAGTTCGGCCGGTACACTACGAGTGATATCCTCCACTACGAAGGTGTATTCGCCTTCCAACTCAGCCACTTCTTCTTTTTTCTTCCCCGTGATATGGGCGATGGCAGCTTCGTCTTCAAATGTATTCTGAATATCGAATGTAACTGTGTCGCCTACTTTTAAGCCGATAAACTTGGTTTTTTCATCCTGCTTTACCCGATTTACAGGTATTGCCGTTTTGGCGTTAAACTCACCTTGCGTGATTTCTCCATAGATGATATCGCCTTCTTCGGAGGTGTCAGGATGCGTATTGTCTGCGAAGCGCTGTCTCAAATCTTGAATGGTATTCTCGAGATCACTTTCTCCAGCTTGGATCGTGTACTTGGTTATTCCGTCTATTTGTTCGAAGTCAACTACAAATTCACCTGCTAGGCCAAGATCAAAAGCAAATTCAAATTCAGTCTGTGTGTCCCAGTCAATGGTTTGCGTTTGATCCCGATTAGGGAGTGGGTCACCTACTACAGGAAGTTTATTTTCTTTGATATAATCGCTTACGGTGTGGGATAATAGATGGTTGACCTCATCCACGAGAATGCCCTTCCCGTACATTTTTGCGATGATTTGGGTGGGAACCTTGCCCGGGCGGAAACCTTTCAGTGAAACCCGCTTACTATAATCCTTAATGCTTTTGTCTACTTTAGACTGGTAATCATCTTTTACCAGTTTTACCTTTAATATGGCTGTAGTTGGTGAACTTTTCTCTAACAGGACTTCCATTGACTGAACAAATTCGATTTAAAACTGTGTTACGACTTCCGCCTTCCGCTTACTCATTTTCAGAAAGTGCTCTAATAAGCATTAAAGCCCTCAAAACCAGGTCTTGAGGGCTTTTGTGAAGGTTAATTGTCCTCCTTTGTTGTACGGGCGGAGGGAATCGAACCCCCACGCCTTGCGGCACCAGATCCTAAGTCTGGCACGTCTACCAGTTCCGCCACGCCCGCGTATGTGCTGTCTCACTTTATCACCAAATCCATTACCCGGATCTGAATTTGGACTGCAAAGATATGAACAATTGCATTTATTTTCCTAATTTTATATAACAAATTTTTTCCAAGTTATTTGGATTAATTATCGGTTGAAAAAACGGAGTCAATAAACTAAAATTACAGCCTGTAAAGGTTAGACCAATTTTTGTACGTGGAAATTAGTGAAGTAGAATTAGAGCTGGAAAGGAAGGAAATCCTTAAAAGGTACCGCAAGTTATTGCGAACGGCGAAGCCTTTTTTAAAGGATAACGATGCGAAGATGATCAAGAGTGCCTTCCATACGGCGGCAGAAGCCCACAAGGAAATGCGTCGTAAGTCGGGTGAGCCATACATCTACCATCCGATAGCGGTCGCTCAAATTGTGGTGGAGGAAATTGGTCTGGGAACTACTGCGATTGTGTCTGCTTTGCTCCATGACGTCGTCGAGGATACCGATATGACCATCGCTCAAATTGAGCGTATGTATGGTAAGAAGGTAGCGAAAATCATCGACGGGCTGACCAAAATTTCCGGCAAATTTGAATATGGAAGCTCCCAGCAAGCGGAAAACTTCCGCAAAATGCTCCTTACCCTGTCGGATGACGTCCGTGTGATATTGATTAAAATCGCGGACCGGCTGCACAATATGCGGACGCTGGATAGCATGCCCCGGCATAAACAGCTGAAAATTGCCTCCGAAACTATTTATATCTATGCGCCACTTGCCCATCGCCTAGGTCTTTATTCCATTAAATCGGAGCTGGAAGACCTCTATCTTAAATATGCAGAACCGGAGGCCTATCGTTCTATCGCACTCAAACTAAGGGAAACCAAACTAGCTCGAGATCGTTTTATTGCTCGGTTCATGGAGCCTATCGTTAAGGATCTCGAAGATTCAGGACTTCGATACATTATTAAAGGGCGTCCTAAATCGATCTATTCGATATGGAATAAAATGCGGAAGCAAAATAAACCCTTTGAAGAGATCTACGATTTGTTCGCCATTCGAATCATCCTGGAATCACCACCCGAACATGAAAAAGAAAAAGCCTTATGCTGGCAAGCCTATTCCATCGTTACCGATCACTATAAACCTAATCCTGATCGGCTCAAGGACTGGATCAGTACACCGCGAGCCAATGGGTATCAGTCGCTCCATACGACCGTAATGAGTAAGACAGGACAGTGGGTGGAAGTGCAGATTCGGACGACACGCATGGATGAAATTGCAGAGAAAGGCTATGCAGCTCACTGGAAATATAAAGGGAACGATACTAAAGTTAAAGGTAACATCGACGTCTGGATCAATCGCGTAAGGGAAACCCTCGAAAATGGAGAGGGCGACCGAACCGCAGCGATTGAATTCTTAGATGAGTTCCGAAACAACCTTTTCACCGAGGAGGTGTTTGTATTTACGCCGAAGGGAGAATTAAAAGTCTTACCTCGTGGAGCCACTGCCCTGGATTTTGCTTTTGATATCCACACGGAAATTGGGGCAAAATGTATGGCGGCCAAGGTAGGAGGTACCCTGGTCCCGATCAGCTATGTACTCAACAATGGGGACCAGGTTGAAATAATTACCTCCAATAAACAGAAGCCCAATGAAGACTGGCTGCGTATTGTCACGACGTCAAAAGCCAGGAGCCGTATTAAGGAATTCCTGAAAGAAGAAAACCGACGCTACGAGACAGACGGACGCCAAATGGTCGAACGTAAACTGAAATTATTGGGTATCGAAGCCAATGCAGAAACGTTCAACCAACTAAGGGCTTTCTTCGATTGTAAAACACCGGTCGACTTTTTTTACCGGGTAGGGAAGGGGTACATCCAAATCGACGAACTCAAAAAGTATAAACGCCACCGCGACCTTCGTGAAAAGAAAAAAGAAGGATCCGGGGAGGAGTTGTACATCGGTCGTTCCGACAACGATGGGAAAGACATAAGTAAGTACCTCAAAGGGTTGCATGGTAATCAAACCGATGGGGATACCCTCCTGATTGGGGAGGATATGGATAAAATCGATTACCGATTAGCCGTCTGCTGTAGTCCCATTTCAGGAGATGACGTATTTGGGTTTGTCACCATCAATGAAGGTATAAAAATACATCGTACGACTTGTCCGAATGCTGCCGAATTAATGTCGAAGCACGGCAACAGGGTCATCAAAGCGAAATGGGCTTCTCAAAAAGAAGAGGCCTTCCTGGTGGGTATTCACATTACAGGGACTGACCGGATGGGTCTGGTAAATGAGATTACCCGTATCATTTCCAATGAATTAAATATTAATATGCGGGGCGTATCCTTCGATGTTGCCGACGGTATTTTTGAAGGAGACGTTAAAATTTATGTCCAGGATACCTCCCATTTAGAAAAACTCATCAAAAAGCTGGAAAAGGTGGAAGGTGTTTTTTCAGCTCTCCGTTTTGACTGCACGCCCATGGGTTAGAAAAACACAATTGTAATTTAGATTCGTTTCATAAAAGGCTCATCTATGTGTATTTACACTGCAGTTTTTTTAATTTGCAGAGCATATCCGAATTAATAGTTAATAAGTTTTTTTCAATAATGCCTGAAGCGTCAGCCAGTAATTTCGAAGCGGCCAAAAAGATCCTGACTGCTTATATAGAGAGCAAGGGGCTAAGGAAAACGCCGGAACGGTTTGCCATACTGGAAGAGATTTACTCACGCAACGACCATTTCGATGTCGACGAGTTATACATCAGTATGAAAAATAAAAAGTATCGGGTGAGCCGTGCTACGGTTTATAACACGCTGGACGTACTGGTAGAATGTGATTTGGTCACTCGGCATCAGTTTGGCAAGAACCTTGCCCAATATGAAAAATCGTATGGAACCAAGCAGCATGATCATCTGATCTGTACCGAATGTCAGAAAGTTTTGGAGTTCTGTGACCCCAGAATTCAATCCATTCAAAGTATGGTTGGTGAAATGCTCCAATTCAAAGTCGCTCATCACTCCCTTATCTTCTACGGAAACTGTAACCGAGACAATTGCGAGAATAAAAAATCGGGTGGAGATGAGGAATTATTAGCTAGTTAGTATTTTTCTTGCCATTAGTATAGTACATTTGCCATTCCGGTATCGGGTAAAACACCTATGCATACCGGATTTGTTTGTTTTATTGATATCATATTCTGTTTACTGAGTGAAAATAGATGTTTTATTAGGCCTTCAATGGGGGGATGAAGGGAAGGGTAAAATTGTCGATGTGATCGCCCCCGAATACCAGGTGGTTGCTCGTTTTCAGGGTGGCCCCAATGCTGGACATACCTTAGAATTCGACGGAATTAAACATGTGTTACACCAGATTCCATCGGGAATTTTTAGGAGTAACATCCATAATGTCATTGGAAATGGCGTTGTGTTAGACCCCATCGTATTCAGAAAGGAAATCTCCGGGTTAGCTTCTTTTAACCTTGATCTGAAGACAAATCTATCTATTTCCAAAAAAGCTTCGTTGATCATCCCTACCCATCGTCTACTTGATGCAGCTTTGGAACAAGCAAAGGGAGATTCTAAAATCGGTTCAACATTGCGAGGCATTGGACCTACCTATAAAGATAAGGTCGCCAGGCAAGGTCTACGTGTCGGAGATATTCTTTCACCCCGGTTTGAAGAAAAATACCGAGAACTCGTAGCGAATCATATTGCCATATTGAAGCAACACGACTTTGCTTACGAAGAGGAACTCGAAAAAAGCGAACGTGACTTCTTTGAATCAGTAGCTTTTTTAAAGGAATTTAACTTATCCGACAGCGAATACTATATCAATCAAGCCCTCGACGAAGGTAAGAAAGTATTGGCTGAAGGTGCACAAGGATCGCTCCTGGATGTGGACTTCGGGTCTTACCCCTTTGTAACCAGTT
>JBAYRB010000039.1:0-10294 GCA_041676905.1 Spirosomataceae bacterium | reverse complement strand
TAGTTTTAGTTTGGGGAGTAATTCATAATCCAGCGAGAAGTTTCCTTGGAGCCGGTTACTTCTCAGAATTTGCTGTCCTCCATCGACCGATGCCAATGCGATGGGGTTTCCTCCCCCTGTATTGTTGGTATTTTGAAGCCATCGACCATCTTCGGTTTTTACCGGATCAATATTCGGCTCAGCCGCGACGAAAGATAACATATTGGAAAGGTTTCCTCCGCCCGGAGCGATTCTTTTCGAAGGTATGAAGCCTGTTCTTATCCCCAGTTTAAGCCGGTTTGTCAGTTTTATATTTTGGTTTAACTGTAGGTTGAATCGTTCATACCCGGTATTTATAACGATACCGTCTTGATTTAGGTAACCGAAGGAGACGTAGTAATCGTGCGTATCACTACCTCCTGAAATACTGAGGTTTTGATTGGTTTGAATTCCATTTTTCAACATAAAACTATCCCAGTCGGTATCTTTCCAGTCAGGGGATGAAAATCGGGCAATGTCCTCTTCGCTGTATTTAGGTCCAGCTCCATCATTAGCTCTGGCTTCATTAGACAACAGCGCGTGGTCCAATGCTGAAACTTTTTTTGGAAAACGTGTGGGTGCTTGTAACCCAATAGAGCTACTGATACTGATACGTGGGCTACCTGATTTCCCATTTTTTGTCGTTACGAGAATAACCCCACCTGAGGCACGGGTCCCATAAATCGCAGCGGAAGCAGCATCTTTTAATACACTTATGCTTTCGATGTCGTTGGGGTTGATCCGGTCGAGGGACGAGGGGACCCCATCGATAATGGTTAGCACGGGGTTGCTGGTAAAGGTACTGGTTCCTCTGATTTTAAAATCGATACTTTGATTTCCGGGTTGCCCGCCTGTTCGTACGACGTTGAGGCCTGCTGCCTGCCCTTGCAAGGCTTCAAGGGCGGAGGCGATGGGGCGATTTTCGATATTTCGCGATTCGATGACACCGACTGCTCCGGTCATGTTCACTTTCTTTTGGGTGCCATATCCCACGACGATCACTTCTTCAAGCGCTTTTTCATCGACGTCGAGGGAAAGCGAAATTTCGGTTTGGGTACCCACTAGTACTTCTTTACTCAGATAACCCACGAATGAAAAGACCAATACACTATTCTGGTCGGGTACATGGAGGTTAAACCGTCCGTCGAGTCCCGTTACGGTTCCTTGTTGGGTACCCTTTATCAGGATACTCACCCCAGGCAAGACCTCACCCTTTTCATCTTTAACCACGCCACGAACGGTAATTTCGGAAATCAAGGTGAGCAACATTTTTTCGGACAATTCCACCATGGGTTCCTTCTTACGTTCGGAGACCGGCAGACTCGATTTAGGTACATTTGGTCTGAGCGATTGGCTAGAATTAGTTGACGGGGTTGGCGGTTTTGCTTTACTTCTAATGACAATTATTTTGTCAACAATTTCATAGGTTAATGATTGATTTTTCAGCACAGCATCGAGGATTTGTTTAGGGGAATTCCCCTGAAAATCGCCGGTTACGTGATCGGCATCCCGGATCACGCGATTGTCGTAGAAAAATGTGTATCCACTTTGTTGTTCGATCGATTTGAATACATTTGACAGGGGCATATCTTTTGCAGAAAGTACGATTTTCTGCGAAAAACCGTTGCCCGAAACATGCACACATGCAATCAATAATAGTAGGGCCGTCAACTTCATGGCCAATAGTATTTTGAGGAAAGAACGATTTGGTATATACGGTTCTTTCCTACGTGGGAAAAGTTGCATACTTTTGTAATGTTTTAGGTTATCCAGATTTTTACGTTCATCTCATGTAATTATTTGCACGATTTTTGTGCAACGGAGTAGCCTGAACACAAGCCGTTTCAGGTCGCATCTGAAGCGGCTTATTTTTAGCTTCTTTTTAAAATTGGGTTGGGTTAAGTGAATAGCTGTTTCATAGGCTCTTGGAGTTAATGGGTTTAAGAATTTGGTTCATTTGATTTTATCCATTGACAATTATTTTATTTTTTTCTACCCGGAATTTTACTCCACCGAGCTCGAGTACCTTGAGCACATTGGATAGTTGGGTACTCCGTTCGATCCTACCGACGAATTCGAAATCACTTACCGGATTTTCGTAAATGACCTCCATATTATACCATCTTGCCAACTGACGCATTAGCTCTGGCAAACTGACGCCATCGAAGGAAAAATAGCCTTCTTTCCACGCCGTTGCCGGTCCGGTGTCGACATTTAATACCTTGATATCTGATTTTTCGGATCTTGATATTTCTGTTTTGGTAATCAATTGAGCTTGTTGTCCGGGTTTCAAGATGACGTTCTGTTTTGGATTGGTTCTCATCTTGATTTGAATACTTCCCTCAATCAAAGTGGTTTTGATCGCATCTTCGTCTTTATAGCTATTCACATTAAATACGGTTCCCAAAACATCTATTTCCTGGTGGTAGGTTTGTACCGTAAAAGGGACGGGTTTTTTACCATTTGTTAATTTAGCTACTTCAAAAAACACTTCACCGGTAATTTCGACGAATCGCTGATTTTTTGGGAATACGGATGGAAATCTTATGGAGGATGCTGCATTTAACCAGGCTCGAGTGCCATCCGGTAATACCACCTGGTATTGCCCAGCCTTGGGTGTTTCAATTTTATTGTAGGCTAGAGTAGCCGAATTCTCGGGATTTTTATGGACCAGATTATAAACAATTTCTCCGTCGTGGGTCTTAATAATTTTCAAATTACCTTCTTTCACCAGTACGCCATTGGAGGCTTTTTCCAATAAAATAGAGGAGCCATTCGCTAAGGTTAGCCGCGCTCTATTGTCACCAGGGGGAATGTCTTCCAGGGCATGGTGAGTGGCTTCGGTGGTGATTTCATCGGGTTTTACCCATCGAAAAATAAATATCCCTAAGATGAAAACCAGTGATGCGGCAGCGGCAAGACGTAAAAAAGGAAAGTTAATTTCCCGTTTCTGCGCAACTGACGGCGGTTTAACTCGCGAGAGGTAGTTCTCCAAATCTTCCTTCTTAGCACCTAGATTTTTCGATCGTGCATAAGCGAGATACCAACTTTCGAGTAACACTTTTTCGTCATCCGTAAGTGTTCCTTCTTTATATTTTCGCAATAATTCCCTCGCTTTCATTTCTTGCATGATCCTAGCGATTTGAGATCCGTTTAGTATAGGACGGACAAAGGCCGCTTAGGTAGTAGATGAAAGCAAAAAAAAATTAGAGGGAAAGAAAAAGGGTGAAGGCCGTGTCGATCTTCTTCCGTAGTATAGTCAATGCATTGCTGACTTGCTTTTTTACGGTTGTGTCAGAGATATTAAGTTGTTCAGCAATTTCTTTGTACGACTGATTTTTCTTACGGCTCATTTCGAATATCTGTCTCATCCGAGCCGGTAGCAGCGATATTTCCCTTTCTATCAATGCACTTAATTCTTTTCTCCGAATTTCCTGGTCGGTAATCGACTCCCCTTCTTCTAGAAAATGAGCTAGTGATTTAAGGTATTTTTCTTCGGTTTTTTTTCGAGCAATGACATCCAACACCCGATTCCGTATGGCCGTATAAAGGTAAGAAGATAAGGCTGCATTTAAAGAAATTTCATGTCTTCGAACCCAAAGGTTGGTGAATAAATCCTGCACCAAATCCTTTGCTTCTTCCTCTTGGTCCAACATCCTAAATGCATGAACAAAGAGCACTCCGCTATAACGATTATGGATTTCCGTAAACGCTTGCTGATCACTTTCCTTCACAAGCTCCATTAATACCTGGTCACTATGTTCTGCGTAGTCGATCATACAAAATTCCTTAAAACCGGTTTAGGAATAACTGGTTTTGACTCACAAAACAAATGTACCATTAAATCATTTCCATTTCTAAAACGAATGGAAAATTCTATTATAAAATTGAAGTATTATTACAGGTTGAATACAGATTTAACATCGCGGTTAAGGCGTACTATTTTGTATCTATCTCTATGAATAAAGGCGTCATCGCTGGTACTGTTACATTAATGTCAAGCTGATTACCAGTTGTTTCCGTTAGTTTTTTGCGTTTGTTATCCGTTACTAAATAAACTACGCTTTTGTTTTGATTTACTCCATAGTCTTGGAGACGAAGTCGGATAGGAATTTGTTCATCTTTATCGGCAATATTGGCAAGTGCAATCCCTAGTCGGCCGTTTTCCGTGCGCCAAACGGATGAATAAAGGGTAGGATAAGCTTTTTCATAATGAGTTACCTTGTCTTTTTGTCCGGCGTATATGGATAATTTTGAGATACCAATTTTCTGCATCGGTAGGTCGATTGCTATGTTTTGCTTCATTTCACCATAGAGGAGATAGTCTTTCATTTTGTGCCGGATCTTAGCAAGGCTATAAAGGAATCGCATTTCCTTGGCTCGGGTTTTTTCAAGCTCGGGTTTGTAGTTTGACAGCATGGGTTGCATGCCCCAAACAAAGGAGCGAGCTTGTTCCATCAAAAATTGTTTTTGATAGGTTACTTCCAAAAGTTCTAGTGCATCCGCAGGACGTTGATCTGTCGGCCACATTTCATCGTAGGGAGGCTTGAGCAGGGATGAATAGTTACCATATATGACGGCATAAGGGTGGTATACCGCCTGGAAAAGGGGAATGGGTTCAGCGCCAACGCCCGCATAGCGCTCCATGCTAACTTGGAGGGCTAGAAATGCATCAAGGTAGGGTAACCAGGACTCACCTACGCCTTCTCCAGAAAGGGTAATCTTACCTTTCTGGTCCTGACTAGTCACATTTCGCACATCCTTGGTGAGTTGTCCCGAGCCCTGCATCCAGTAATTTCCTCCTCCCAATGGGTGGCCGTGTGACGGATCAAAGCACATTCTGCTCAAACATGCCTGATCCATGTAAATGCCGCTTACCTTATAGTGGTTCAGTACGGAATCGGCTAAACTGGTATATTTTCTCCGCCAGGTTTCGGTGGCAATGCACATATTGGTTAGGGATTTTCCAGTAAAAATGTTGTATACGTGGTCAGTGGTCGATCCGTCCCGATTTTTAGCAGCACTTAAAATAGCATTTTCGGCTGTCCAAGATGGGGTAGATTTAGCCCATTGAAGTTGGTTCATATAAACGATGGCGTTAACTTGTTTATCCCTTGCCTTTGCAACTTCCTGGATGAAACGATTGCTACCGTCGCGGGGCGGGAGGTAATCAGGGAAGGTGTCATCGTATGACGATCGGTGCCACCAATGCCAAAGTACACTCACGGGCAATCCCAGCTTTTCACGGGCATGAATTGCGGGTGTCAGAACCTCATGTGCACGACCTCGATTCCAAATCCAGAGGGCTGTCTTATCAAGCCATTCCGGAATTACGCGGTTTTTTAATCGACTGTTTTGAGTCCAGGCTTGCTTGATAGCCCAAGCTCTATAGATTTCGGCTGCAGTGAACCAATCGCCATGGTGTACGCCTACTACGGTTTGGTAAGGAATAGCATAAGAGTTTTGTTCAAATGAATATTCCGGTAAACTGATCGTGTGGTAGGTGAGGTCTCCCGCTGTATTTAGCTTTAATACAAAATCTTTTTGAAAAGAATTAGCGTCATTACAGGCGAAATAGATCCCTGAACGTTGGGGTGTGTAAACGGTAAGAAACTGCATCGACATACCTCCCGGATAAACCAGACGGTAGGTTTTATTACCCCGAGCATTGAGTAGGGCTAGCGGGTCTTTCATCAAATGCCCCATCCAATTGGGGGTAGCTAGAAAGGAACTCGGATCGGCTTCGATTTTTGAAATGATGGGATACCGTACTCTTTCTAAAGCCAGTCCATGGAAACCTTCAACGGTAAAATCCCAATAGGAGAGGCTATCTAATTCCTTTACTGCAACTTTTGCCGTCACAACCAGGTTGTTCAGTCCGGTTGGTTGGGACCAAGTTAGTTCCAATGTTTGCGGTTCAGTGCGTTTGCTTTCAAATTTTTTAAAAAGCTCAGGTTTAATTTCAATGGATTTTCCGTCCCTGGTTAATGCTGAAATTTCCCACAATCCCTCCGATCGCCCGGCGATTTGTTTATTGCCCGAAACGATCCCTAAGAGTTCTCCTTGGGGAGAAAAACTCAATTCGATATGAGGGGTGGATAGCTTTAAGGGCGAGTTCGGACTATTTTGAGCGAATAGTTGTCCGGCTAAGGAGCAACCTAATGCAAAAATTAGTGAAATGAATTTCCTATGCATGATTAGTAGATTCGACGATGTTAAGGGGTTGGCTATTGATTAAAAAACCTAAAAAGGTCGTTTTTTTGTTATTGTTTTCAAGCTTATCATTACACTCACTGCACTTTGTACAAAAAGGTTTCTCCTTTGGCACCTTCAATATTCAGGCGATTCGTGGTGAATGGTTCATTGTTTTTAGTTTTAACATTTCGGAGTGTCCAGTTGGAAGGTAGTTCGATGACCCGGGAACCACTTTTCGAAAGATGAATCGACAACCAGCCATTTCCCGCATATACGATGTCATCTTGATCGGAGAAAACATGAACTTTTGCCATTTTATAAATTTCGCGGAGTTGAGCGCTGGACCAGCGCACACGATCGGGATGATGCTGCAAAGGCTGTGCAAATGAATACAGCTGTGTGCCATCTTGTTGAGTAACCAATGTGTAAGGAGTTTGATTTTTTAAGCGTTCAAAAGTATTCTTTTCACCCTGCGTGGGGTCGAAAATTCCCAAAAGCCAGACGACCTTGTAATTTTTCTCCAACAGGGTGGGTAAGTCTTCTCTAAGATAGATATCAAAGGAAGTGCCCGCTTGTCCCAGCGGGTAACGATTAGCGAGAATCGACCCGGTAATTCGTCCGTAGGTGTCGTCGGCAAATTGTAGTTTTTCATCAACCACGACTGCGACTTCCGGATGGTAGACTGCGTTTTGGGTTTGGCCAATATATTCTCGATAGAGTTGTTGGGAGGTGTTGAAAATTTCGAGCATTTCAGGGTCGCTAAACCAGCCCCCCCACATGTCAAACCACCAACCTCCGTATCCATAGGCCAACATACGTGCGGCATTTTTCCATAGAAGTTCCCGGGATGTAAAAAGGTCATTTGGGCCTAGCCAAACCCCTTTGTCGTACCAGTCTCCTTTCTCGGGAACCACATGGGGCGCTTTTTCACGAAGGAGGGTTGTCAACGTGGTTCTAGTGTCATTTTCCGCAAGCCAGAGTTTTCCATGATGTTGAACGGAGCGTATCGCAGCCATGGGTAACCAGTCGACGCCGACTTCCCGGCGGTAATCGTTGGGACTGGAAAGGTAATCCAAATCTTTGCATTGCAATAATTGGGCTAGGTTACCATGGCCTCGTCTAGGGTCATGGACAAAGAGATGGTAGCCGTAAAATGCGCCAGTTAACAATCTTCTTTGGCTCTCATTTTTCACCAAGGCTGCAAAATAGGCGATATTGTCGGACATGATTTGACCGTGAAATTCAAAGGTGTCGTCCAATTGGGGGTTGATCCCTGTCATTCGTATAGCATTTCCCGGTTTTTTACCACTTATATCAATGGGTTCGGCGTTTTCGAAGCGGGCATTCGGATCGCTCCAAGCCTTTTGCAAAGTGGGGAGGTCGTTGTTGTATTTTTGGCGTAACCAGCTTTGGTAGTGTCCTTTACGAGCTGGACTAAGATCGTGGAAATGCGCGGAATAATGAAAGAACCATTCTTCCGTAAATCCACCGGCCACGTGAATTCCAATTAGGTTTTTGTTGTATTCCGATTTACGAAGCCAATCGAGCAACGCTATTAGCGCCTGGCCTGCGTCTGCTCGCCACTTTTGAGAGGAAAAGCTAACCCGATAACTTTCCCCAGAGGGCAAGCGACACAGTTCATCCGGATTTTGCTTCTCCCACCAGATAGGAGGGTCCAGGTGTACTCTTATGAGGACTTTGGCATCTCGCTTCACCTGGACTAAATCTTCAAATTCCTTTTGAACAACCGAAAAGTCATACTGGTTTATTCCTTTCCAAAAAGACGGGCGAAAGGGTTTGATACCCGATGTAGAATTAATGCCTTGATCACCGAGGTAAGCAGGTACACAGAAGATTTCAATGCCTGCATCCTTCATTTCCCGATAGTACTCGGGCTTGCCAAGGTAGGATAGGTAAGCAAAAGGGGGTACCTCCTGCCCATTGATGAATAGGACAGGAGTACCCTTTTTATTTCGAATTTCAGCGTGATTTTGAAACGACTGGGCTAGACTTTTCTGAACGACCAACAACCCAAGCAATAAAGTAAATAAATAGTAGCTACGCATTAATAACCGGGATTTTGCTCTAAAACTACATCTTTATTTGCTTCTATTTCATTAAATGGAATAGGCCAAAGCCCGTGATAATCCTTGATTTCATCCTTATTTAGGGAATTGTATTTTCTTACCCTTTCGACCAATTTACCGGTTCGGTGTAGGGTAATTCTACGAGGCTCTTCATAAACAAGCTCCCTTGCTCTTTCATCCAGAATATAGTCCAACGTGACTTGATCTGGGGAGATAGGGTTGGCGTTGGATCTCGATCTAACTGCGTTGATGTCAGCAGCAGCACTAGCCAGATCTCCTTTTAAGAGATGTGCTTCGGCACGCAATAGATAGGTTTCTGCCAGTCTCATGACGTATCGATCTCGATACAAAGCGCCGGCGGTTGTTTTAATCGTTCCCTGACTCTTGTCCACATATACCCCGTCTGGATGTTGATGGGGAGTGGTAATTTTTGAGGGGTGAGGGTACCATCTCCAGGGTTGTTCCTTTAAGGTTGAACCCGGATTTTCGATGGCACTTTTGCCATACCATGCGGAAGCAGGATTAGTATATATAAAATCCCGGACTATATTATGTGGAGCATTCCGAATATCATTATCCCAATCGCTTTCCCATAGGTCGTAAAGGAAAAAATCGGTATTCATCATTAACGAAACGCCGGCACCCCCAGTATTGTAATCGGACATGGGGAGGCCTGTAACGCCTTCTTCTCCATCAGGGTCTTTTAAGGTAATCCAGGGTACAGGTCCGGCAACGCGTTCAAGCGTATGGAAATGTCCATAACCGCCAGAGGATTCCAGAATTCCCCCGGGAACATCAATCTCATAAAGGATGACCCAAAGCGATTCGCGGTTTCCACTACTTCGACGCTGATTGCCTACGCGAAATAAATCCCAATAAACATCTCCCGGTTGAGTGAATTTTAAATATTTATCTTCGGGTTTTTGGTTCGCCATGCTGCCAAAACGCCCTTGCATTAGGCTGGTATTTGGGTCGTTTATAACCGCGGTTGCTGCCGCAATGGCTTTATCATATTCCCCGGTGGAAATATATACTTCAGCTAGCAGTTGGTACGCAACAAGATTAGCGATTTTTCCGTCAGGTACCTGATCAATCGAAGGTAGGTTTTCGGCTGCAAAAGTAGCATCTTCGATCATTTGCCTGAAAATCTCTTGTTTTGGCGTGCGGGTAAAATCTGTTCTTGGCTCGGTTACCTCTTCGGTTACCAAGGGAACATCTCCCCATAGGTATACTAGGAATTTATACGCGAAGGCTCTGAAAAACATGGCTTCTGCCGCTATAGTTTTCTTTTGATCTTCTGTCAAATTTGAAGTAGCAACCCGTGCAATTATTGTATTGGCATTACTGACGATCTTATACCAACTTCTCCAATGTAATAGGACATCGCTGTTCGTTGGAACTAGGTAATTGGTGTGGCCTCCAAAGCGCGCTGTTAATTGGTAGCGACCGTCGTGAGCTATGTCGGTAGCAGTCAAATAAGGCTTGTATTCTGTACCAGCATAGAGGATATTCCTAACCCGGGCATATAAATCGGTGAGTCCGGACTGATAATTTTCATAGGTAACGAAACTGTTTTCCGGACTGAAAAAATCTAGCGGTTTTTCGTCCAACTGTTTTTCATCACAAGCGGAAAAGCCCCATAATACGAAAAAGGCTACTATATAGGTTTTAAAGGATTTCATGGTTATTTCACTTAAAAGCTAAATTCAACTCCTGCCGATACTGATTTCAATACGGGGTACGCATCGCTGTGAACCCCTTGACCTGTTTCAGGATCCCAACCGTCCCATTTGGTGAGGGTAAAAAGGTTTTTACCACTGACAAAGATTTTCGCTCTTTGACTGCTAATTTTTTCGAGAACCGATTTAGGCAATTGATAGCTGAGGGCGATATCTTGTAGTCGTACAAACGTTCTGGAATAGTAGGGGGTAGGGTTAATTTGGGGAACCGACCAACCGATGGCGTATTTCCCGTTGGGGTTACTAACCGACCAC
>JBAYRB010000038.1:0-10320 GCA_041676905.1 Spirosomataceae bacterium | reverse complement strand
TGCCTGATTCCGCCCCACCCCGGTATGAGTGCCGCAGCGTCCCTTTTAGGCGCTGACTTTGGTAAACTCATACTAGTGGGTATCGTGGTGGCGATTCCTTCCAGTATTGCTGGTTTTCTCTGGACCCGCTTTGCTGCCAATCGATGGGAGTCGAACAGTAACTCCTTAACAAGCAGGGATCATGAACCGGTAATTGCTAAACGTCCTTCCGCGGGGATGGCCTTCGCCCCCGTATTTATTCCCATCCTTTTAATTGCCTTAAAACCCTTTCTCGTAACCCAGAACCCACCCGAATCCTTTCTGGAACGCACGATTGCTGTTGGGGGCGAACCTGCGATGGCGTTATTTATCGGCATCCTATTATCCCTTTTCAACTTTCGGAATGGTAACAGCCGAAGTCTCATCACCACCTCCCTTTCCGACGCAGCTGAAAAAGCAGGCGGAATCTTAGTCATCATTGGAGCGGGAGGTGCTTTTGGCGCCATATTGGCCGCTACCGATCCAGCCGCCCATTTTACATCCTTAACCAACAGTAGTTCACTGGGCGTTTTATTTCCATTTCTGGTAGCAGTCGTTTTAAAAACTGCACAAGGGTCATCGACGGTAGCTGTGATTACAACAGCCTCATTGATCCATCCCTTGCTCCCGGTGCTCCAGTTAGACAGCCCCAACGGAATCCTTTTGGCTGCTCTTAGCATGGGTGCTGGCTCGATGATGATTTCCCATGCCAACGACGCCTATTTCTGGGTAATTGCTAAGTTTTCAGGACTGGAAATGAAGACGATGTTACGGGTATATACCGTAGCTTCGGCCGTTATGGGGTTGACGGCTTTTCTAGCGGTTTACGTTCTCTGGTTCTTTTTGCAAAGTAGCTTAAATTAATCCTTCTCGGACCATTGCAGCTTTCAACTTCTCACCGAGTTCGTCGGATGCTTTTACCAAAGGCAATCGAACTTCAGAGGACGTCCAGCCTTTAATTTCCAAGCATTTTTTGATACCCACAGGATTTGATTCTACATACAGGAGTGTATCAAAATCCAGGAAAGAGAATTGAAGTTGGGCTGCTTCCGGGAAGCGTCCTTCTAAGGCGTGCCAGGTCATAGCCCCAAATTCTTTGGGGAAAGCGTTGGCAATTACCGAAATCACCCCGTGCCAGCCAACACTGATCATGGGTGTAACCAGGTTATCGTCGCCGGAAAGTAAAATAAAATCCTTAGGTGCTTTCCAGGCTAATTGCATCGCGAACTCTAAACTACTCGTAGCATCTTTGATCCCAATTATGTTTGGGTGCTCGGCCAGGGTCAGAACCGTCTCTACCGAAAGAGAAACTACCGTTCTTCCGGGTACGTTATACAGAATAACAGGTACGGGTGAAGCATTGGCAATTTCTTGGAAATGCTTGATAAGACCGGCTTGCGAGGGTTTGTTATAGTAGGGTGTAACTGACAATAGCGCGTCAACCCCATCAAAATCTGCTTCGGCAATCGACTTCAATACTGACTGCGTATCGTTGCCTCCAATTCCGTAAACGATGGGTAATTTTCGAGGATTGTTTTGTTTAGTAAGCTTTAAAAGTTCTTTCTTTTCAGAAGGGGTAACGGTGGGTGATTCGCCAGTGGTGCCTTGAACGACAAAATAATCCACGCCACCCTCCGACAAATGCCCCAACAAACGCACATAGGCATCGTAATCGACTTCTAATTTTTCATTAAATGGAGTAACAATGGCTACCCCAACTCCCTTGAATCGCTGATCAACTGACATATTGTTAGACTGTAGTCTTACCCTCTGCAGGCTTATGTAAACTTATAGTTAAAACAATCTCTTTAATTTCCGACCGCAAATGTAAGGAGGTTCATGTACTTTCGCTATTCTACACAACTTTTATTGTCTATTTCGACACAATACAGAACAATTTCCCTCTTTTTCGCTAAAGGTCTTTCCAAATTTTCAACTTATTCGAGCATCGCCAAAAAATCTTCTTCTGACAATATGGTCACGCCTAACTTTTGGGCTTTTTCCAGCTTTGAGGGACCCATATTTGCTCCGGCGAGAAGATAGTTGAGTTTACCGGAAACCCCACTGAGAACTTTACCCCCGTTGGCTTCAATCTTCATTTTCAACTCATCCCTTTCAAAATGCTGAAAAACCCCGGATATAACGAAAGTTTTACCCGCTAGGCGATCGCTTTCTTTTTCCTGTTTGACTTCGTCATTTTCGAACTTGAGGCCTGCAGCTCTCAATTGGCTTAACATGGCCAGGTTATCCTGATCCGCGAAATAGGCGCGTATACTCAATGCTATTTTTTCACCAATCTCGGGAACTGCTGTCAGCTCTTCGAAGCTTGCATTTTGTAGAGCGTCCATCGTGCCGAAATAAGATGCCAGCTTTTCTGCTACGGTAGCTCCTACAAATCGTATTCCCAAGGCGAACAACAAATTTCGGAAGGGAACTTCTTTCGACGAATTTATGCCTTTGAGTATGTTTTCGACTGTTTTTTCACGAAAACTGATCCGTTTTACCTTACCTGTTTCTTCGTTTACGAGCTTTTTTTCGAGTCCTAATAACTTCTCAAAAGTTAGGTCGTACAAATCGGCAGGGCTATGTACCAGTCCCTTTTCGAAAAGTAATTCGATTTTACCCTCACCCAGGCTTTCAATATTCATTGCTTTCCGGTGAATAAAATGCTCTATGCGCCCTTTGATTTGGGGCGGACAGTTTTTTTCATCAGGGCAATACCAGGCTGCTTCACCTTCTCGTCGAATTAATTCAGCGCCACATTCCGGACAGTGCGTCGGGAAATCGATAGGTTCGGTCAGGTAGAAGTCTCTTTGGGCTGTATCCACACCCGTAATCTTGGGTATGATTTCTCCACTTTTTTCTACAAATACAACGTCCCCAATTCGCAAGCCCAAACGTTCCAATTCATTGGCGTTATGTAAGGTAGCCCGTTTTACCATGGTACCTGATAAATGAACTCCTTTTACCCGTTCGTAGGGCAAATCACGTTCTTCGATGGCCGATAGATTTGCTACCGGTGTAACCGCCCCTGTCCGACCTATCTGATAGGTTACCATTCGCAATATAGCTGGTTTGTTTTCCGCTTGATATTTATAGGAAATTGCCCATCTCGGACTCTTAGCCGTAGCACCTAATTCTCTTTGCTGGGCGTAGGAATTGACTTTAATAACAATGCCATCGGTGGCTAGTGGTAACTCAAATCGCTTTTCCTCCCACTCTTTGATAAAATCGATTGCCTCCTCCATGTTGCGGCATTTTCGCCAACCTGGAGATACGTTGAAGCCCATCTCCTTTAAGGCCAACAGGCTTTCTTCATGGGTTTCGAATATCGACTCATCGCTGAGGAAGGCATAGATATAACAATCCAAATTTCGACGGGCTGCCTCAGCAGAATCCTGTAATTTAAAAGCACCGGAAGCCGCATTCCGTGGATTGGCATAGGTAGGTTCACCCATTTCCTCTAGGTCGGCATTCAATTTTTGAAAAGAACTGAAGGGCATAAAACCCTCTCCTCTGACTTCAAAAATCTGAGGAAACTGGCCTTTCCGAACGCGCAAAGGAAGTGTTTTTATCGTTTTAACATTATGAGTAATATCATCTCCCCTACGTCCATCTCCCCGGGTTACCCCCCTTTTTAAAAGTCCGTTTTCGTAGGTGAAACTCAACGATATACCGTCAAATTTTAACTCACAGATATATTCATACGGTTCATTCATCAAGGCTCTTTTCACCCGATTATCGAATTGTCGCAACTCTTCTTCGCTGTAGGTATTGTCCAGCGATAGCATCGGATAACGATGATATACCGTCTCGAAATTTTTGTTGATGGTGCCGCCAACCCGTTGCGTCGGTGAGTCTTCCCTACGGTACTCGGGGTGGGCGTTTTCCAGCTCGATTAATTGTTTTAGCAGTGCGTCGAACTGTTGGTCTGAAATCTCGGACACGTTATCCTGATAATACCGTTCATTATAATAATTAAGCTGATCGGTAAGCTCATTGATTCGTTTTTGTTCGGGTGTCATGCAATAGAGATTTTCGGTTCAATCAGACAAATATACCCTAAATGGACCAAGAATTTAACATCAAAAAACCGGGTGTCCTTAATTAAATCCTCCTCCCTTCGACTTGATTTAACCATTTTCCACCTAATTTGTCAATTTTCTTTTGGTCGCTTTTAGCGTAACTTTGCCCCATACATATTCGTTAACCTTCTTAATTTATGGCTTTACTCGCACCTTCTATCCTATCGGCTGATTTTGCCAACCTACAAAGAGATGTTGAAATGCTTAACCGTAGCGAAGCAGATCTGATTCACGTCGATATCATGGATGGCCGATTCGTCCCTAATATTTCTTTTGGTCTACCCGTTTGTGAAGCCATTGCCCGACATGCCGAAAAACCCTTAGATGTACATTTGATGATCGTCGAACCCGAAAAGTATCTTAAGCAATTTAAAGATGCCGGAGCTGATCGCTTGTCTATCCATATTGAAGCCTCTCCCAATTTGCATCGTTCGATTCAAACCATCAAAGAACTCGATTTGGCTGCAGGAGTAGCCGTGAACCCACATACAACAATTGAATCTTTAATCGACATATTACCGGAAATAGACACCGTACTACTGATGTCGGTTAATCCTGGATTTGGCGGACAGAAATTCATCGAGAATACCTTTTCCAAAGTCGAGAGACTAGCACGTCTAAGGGAAACCATGGGCTTGAACTTCACCATCGGAATCGACGGTGGGGTAAGTACGGAAAATGCCACACGATTAGTAGAAACAGGTGCAAACATACTCATCGCTGGTAGTTTTGTTTTTCAAAGCGAAGACCCATTGAAAACCATTGGGGATCTCAAGAAAGCGATCACCTAAGTACTGATGCTTCGCGAACGCCTTATTGAGAGGTACTTCCGATTGACTAAATACACTTAAGCATTGCAACTACATCTATAGTAACCCAAACCATTCGTTATGAAAAATGTGATTCGGTTGACGATTATTGGTTTCTTCATTTTTTCTAACCTAATCGTTGCTCAAACCTCCCCTCAACAACCGAATATCGTCCTGATTGTGGCCGATGATTTGGGATATGGCGACCTGGGTATAAACGGTCAGCCACACATTCGAACCCCACAGATTGATCGACTTGCTCAGGAAGGAATGCTTTTTACCCAATTCTATTCGGGAACAACCGTGTGTGCACCTTCTCGGGCTGTACTGATGTCGGGGTTTCATTCCGGGCATGCTTTTATTCGAGGGAATCGTAGTGTTGAACCCGAAGGACAATATCCGTTGGCGGATAGTGTAGTTACCTTTGCCGAATTACTTCAGCGTGCCGGATATGTTACAGGCGCTTTTGGCAAATGGGGTTTAGGACCTGTTGGCAGCGAAGGGGATCCCTTGAACCAGGGTTTTGATCGTTTTTATGGTTACAATTGTCAGGCTTTAGCGCATCGTTATTACCCCAATCACCTCTGGGATAATAATCAAAAAGTTGTATTAACCGCTAATAAAAACCTCACCGCTACCGACGTTTACGCACCTGATTTAATACATCAGCAGGCGCTCCAATTCATCGATGAGCATGCGGATCGTCCCTTTTTCTTGTTTGTTCCTACCGTTTTACCCCACGCAGAATTACTTGTTCCCAACGATGAAATTTATCAATCCTACCTGGGGAAATTCCCGGAAACACCCCATAAGGGCGATGACTATGGTCCCAATGCCAAACCGGGTGGCTATACCTCTCAGGAAAATCCCCGAGCTACATTTGCCTCCATGGTAACCCGATTAGATAAGCATGTAGGTGAAATAGTTTCCAAATTAAAAGAGAAGGGAATTGATAAAAATACCCTTATCATTTTTACAAGTGATAATGGACCGCACAAAGAAGGAGGCGCTGATCCGGAATTTTTCAAAAGCGGGGGTGGTTTCCGAGGCACAAAGCGAGATCTCTATGAAGGCGGAATCCGGGTTCCTTTTATTGCCTATTGGCCGGGTGTCGTCAAAGGAGGAATTCGGAATGAACACGTGGGTGCCTTTTGGGACCTTTTCCCGACATTCACGGAGTTAGCAGGAATAAAATCGCCCCAAACCGATGGCATTTCTATTGTGAATACCCTTAAAGGCAAGGGCAAACAAAAAAAGCATGAATACTTGTATTGGGAATTTCACGAACAAGGTGGCAAACAAGCCGCTCGCAAAGGGGATTGGAAAGCCGTGAAACTGAATGTAGCCAAAAACCCTGAAAACCCGATCGAGCTTTATAATCTAAAGAACGACCCTTCAGAATCGGTAAACGTGGCGGATCGATATCCTAAAATCGTGGCCGATCTCGAAAGAATTATCAAAGATGCGCACCAGCCATCACCCCTATTTCCTTTGTTAGCACGATAGTACGGATCGTGGCCTGTTCTAACCTTTTAAAGTAACACTGGCGCTTCGGCAAATTGCCCCGATAGGTGGGTTTAACTTGGCTACTTTTACCGTAATTTCTCCAACGAAGGGATAGGCTTGTCTAACACCCCGAATAATATTATGCGCTATGTTTTCCAATAAATTGGACGAGTTTTCCATGACCCCTGTCATAATCAAATATACCCGTTCATAATCCACCGTATCGGTCAGGCTATCGGAAATACTCGCTTTTTCGAGGTTTGTGTCGATGTGAATGTCTATTACAAATCGGTTTCCAATTTGTCGCTCTTCTTCATAGACGCCGTGAAAAGCATAAAACTCAACGCCTTCTAAGGAGATCGTTCCCATTTATTTAGATAGAGTTGTTTTCGTTGCGTTTTAATAGGGCGGGGTTACGGGATCCTTTTCTCCGGGGTTCATCATCGGGAGTAGGTTCGTCCTGTATCAAGGCTTCTACTTTTTCTTTGAAGTTTTCACGAGGATACTTCTTTTCATATTTTTCAAGCGTTTCGGATAGGTTACCCAGGAGTACACGGATTTCACCAATCAACATATCACGGTATTTTTCCAGTGCCTTACATTCCCGCTCGATTTCTTTAATCGAATTCTGTGCTTCTTCCTGGATGTATTTCGCTTTATTTTCGGCATCTTGAACTAATAACCCGGCCTTTTTTTGAGCTTCTTTGATCAATTCCTCGGTTTGTAACTTCGAATCTTTCAAATAATTTTCGGCCATTTCCTGCGCCTGCTCCGTGATGCGAGCACTGTTTTCTTCGGCCGATTTCAATGTTCGAAAAAGTGACATTTCCACTTCCTTCAAACGATTCAACTCTTTTTCAGCAATTTCCAATTGCATTTTGAGAAATTTGTTGTCATCATTAATTTGCTCGACGCCCTTACTAATTTCTCTCAAGAAGTTTTGTACCTGCGCAGGATCGTAGCCCCGGAATACTTTGTCGAATGAATGATCTTTAATGTCACTTACAGAAATCTTCATAGCAGGATTGTTTTTTCAGTTCTATGCCAACCAACAAAATTATAAAAATATAGCTATAATGGTCGAATCCGTACCACCGGTAGTAACATTCTTTTTCAAATACCTTTTTAAAGGGTAATGAATTAAACTTTAGGTACGCTAAACCGGCCCTTTTCCAAACTTTTTATTAATTTGATTTTCACTATACGGTCTATACTTTAAACTACGAAAAATTTCCAGACATGAAACCTAACAAAGAACTAGAACTCGCTCACGAATTCATCTTTAATACCAACAAGAGTGTCTTTCTAACCGGTAAAGCAGGTACGGGTAAAACAACATTTCTCAAACAAATTCGACAAACTATCCCCAAACGTATGGTGGTCGTTGCGCCTACGGGTGTGGCAGCCATAAATGCAGGCGGGGTAACAGCCCATTCTTTTTTCCAGTTACCGTTTGCTCCCTTTATACCAGAGGGAGAAATGTCTGCTAAAACAGCGTTTAAGTTCACAAGAGATAAAATCAACTTAATACGATCACTGGATCTGCTGGTTATTGATGAGGTGAGTATGCTCAGAGCGGATCAACTCGACGCTATTGATGCCGTCTTGCGTCGGTTTAAAAATAGGAGCAAACCTTTCGGTGGAACTCAGCTTTTGCTCATCGGAGATATTCAACAACTTTCACCGGTTGTCAAGGACGAGGAACGGGAATTCCTGAAAGAACATTATGATACCGTCTATTTTTTCGGCAGCCATGCCCTAAGAAAACTCGGGTTTATTCGGATTGAACTAAAGCATATTTATCGGCAAAGTGACCACCAATTTATCCAACTTTTGAACAAGGTTCGAAATCGGGAATTGGATTTGGAAAGTCTGAATTTGATCAACCAGCGCTACCTCCCGGATTTTGTCCCAGATGATGAAGAAGGATATATTACCCTAACCACTCATAATTCTACGGCTAATACAATTAATGCCCGTCATCTCGAAAAATTACCCGGAAAGCATTATGAGTTTAAAGCGGAAATTAAGGGTGAGTTTCCAGCTTATAATTATCCCACCGATGAAGTCATTATCTTCAAAACGGGTGCTCAGGTGATGTTCGTAAAAAATGACGCCTCGAAGGAGAAACGGTATTACAACGGGAAAATCGGCATGATTACTGAAATTGAACCTGACCGCCTATGGGTAAAATGCCCTGGTGAAAATTCAAAAATTCTTGTCGAAGCCGTTGAATGGGATAATATAAAATACCAGTTAAATGTGGAAACCAAGGAGGTGCAAGAGTCGGTGGTAGGTACGTTTAAACAAATTCCACTTCGTCTGGCCTGGGCAATAACGATCCACAAAAGTCAGGGTTTAACTTTTGAAAAAGCGATCATTGATGCCCGTTCTTCGTTTGCGCACGGCCAAGTGTATGTTGCCCTGAGCCGGTGTAAAACGTTGGAAGGGATGGTCCTGAGAACCCCCCTTAGCCTGCAGAGTATAATTACAGATCAGGAAGTGGCGACCTTTGCTCAGGAAACGACTGAACAAACACCAACTTACGAAGAGCTTAATGAAGCGAAAATGGCCTTCACAAGAGACCTTGTGCTGGAGTTATTTGATTGGGAAAGTTTAAGACCCATCATTTACCAACTGAATAAAATTAGCAGCGATTTTATAAATGGGAACAGCCTATTACCAGCCCTCAATGCGTTTGAAAAAGAACTGGTTGAAACAGCGGGTAAATTCAGAGTACAACTGAATGTAATGCTAGTTAATGAAGGAATTCAAAGCGAATTACTTCAAACCAGAATTAAAAAGGGAGCTACCTATTTTGCTCAACAGATCGGTGACGAGATCCTCCCTCCTTTCAGCAATTTTAACCCTGAATCAGACCAGTCAGCCCTAAAAAAATCCTTTCAAAAGCTATGGGGTGAGTTGGAAAAACGGTTAACAGTCAAACTCGCTTGTTTAAAAGAAGCAGAAAAGGGCTTTGCGGTTGATCGCTACCTTAAAGTGAAAACAAATGCAGAACTTGAGTTAAATCCAGCTCCGATAACACGCCCCCAACCGGATACGCCATCCTCTACTCGTGGCAGCCTATTTTCCGAAATAAAAGAATGGAGAAATAGTGTGGCAGCTCTCCAAGATATGCCCGAATTTAAGGTATTACAAATGAAAACGATAGCCGAAATTGTCCGGAAACTACCGCGTAATATGGATCAATTGGGGGCAATAAGCGGTATCGGTAAAATCAAATTAAAAATGTACGGCGAAGACCTACTTGAAATTGTCGAAAATTTTTGTCGAGAAAAAGGGATTAAGGATGAGTCCCCTAAAATTGAACCGAAGAAGACTCGCCTAAAAACCGACACCTTCCAAGCAACATTGGATTTATTTAACGTAGGGAAAAGCATTCAGGAAATAGCCTTCGAAAGAAAGTTAACCCCGGCTACCGTCGAATCGCATTTACACCGATTTATCCAAGCGGGGAAATTGGATATTTATAAGGTATACAAAGCAGAAAAAATAAATCGTATTATTTCATTCTTAAAAGACAGGCAGCAGGAGTTAGCAAATAACAACCTAACACTCAGTCAGTTAAAATCAATGTTGGATGAGGATCTTACCTTTGATGAAATCAGGGCGACGATCGCTTACCTGAAAAAGGAGGATTACATTAACTATTGAGGAAGTTCCTGGGCATTTCGCCTACGTCCTCCCGTTTGGGGTAGTTTCCAAGCAGGAATCCAAGCCGCCAGGATCATGATGGCGGCAATTACGAAACTCCCTTTCAGAGCCAGATGATCGGCGAGGTCCCTACCCTGTTTCAAGCTGTAATATTGTCGGAGGAATTGGTAAAAAACACCACTTAAGGCAATCCCCAATGACCCGCCTATTTGTAGAATCAAACTGTT
>JBAYRB010000037.1:0-10334 GCA_041676905.1 Spirosomataceae bacterium | reverse complement strand
TTGCACGACTTCACGCCACAAGCGACTGGTTTCCAGCACATTCGCTTTGTCAACCGAAGTTAATTTCTTACGGCGTGTACGAGCAGCCTCAAATGCCTTTCTGGCAATTCTTTCAACCTCAAATTTGGAGTAAGTAGCTAAATCATAAGCGGTATCTCCGTTGTCTTTTCTACCCTTTTCCCCAAAATAAATATCGCCGGTGAGTTCCCGGAAAAAGAGGATGTCAGCACCTTTGAGAATCTCGGGTTTGATGGACGACGACTCGAGTAATTCGTCGAATAGCTTAATAGGTCGTAGGTTGGCATAAAGGCCTAATTCTTTACGCATGCGAAGCAATCCCTGCTCCGGACGTACTTTTGCTGTCGGATCATTATCGTATTTCGGGTGGCCAACCGCGCCGAATAATACGGCATCGCTAGCTTTCATTTTTACTAGAGTATCCTCGGGTAGTGGATCGCCCGTAGCTTCGATAGCCACATGGCCAATCAATGCTTCGTCAAATTCGAAGGTATGGCCAAATTTTGCTGCGATCTTTTCGAGCACTTGTTTTCCAACTGCGGTTACCTCTTGACCTATACCGTCACCTGGGACTACCAGAATTTTGTGCTTTGCCATTCTTTTTGATTAATCGGTCGCTCAGCCCTTACCGGCTGATATTGGTTAAAATTTCTTAAATACTTTTTATTTGTTTACCCACGCCACCAACCCGATTAAGGTCAATGCCGCCTATCCATCCACTAAAATGTTTCCCCTTACCATCTTTTCAGGTACGGAAAAAAAGAGCGGAACGACTACTCCCCAATGGTTTACCTACACCATATGAGGACTGTTAGCGCCCATTTTTAGTTACTTAAGGGAATTAATCCAGTTTCCTATTTTAATGATTTCATCTTCAGGAACAAAGGTCAGTGGAGCCATTGGAGGATAACCAGGCCAGTTCTCAGGTCGGGGCTGATGAACCAAAGCAACAATTTCCTCGACGGGATAATTTCGTTGAGCGATTTCTACCCAAGGGGGCCCGACAAGTCTTTCATCCACTTTGTGACAAACACTACAGGTATTTTTTTCAAGCAGTTCAGCCACTTCTTTGGGAGGAGGACCAGGCTGCGCTGCCGTTGTGGTTGTGGTCTCCACTTCAGTTGCTAACGTCTCCCGGATTGATTGGGCTTGAATTCTTCTAAGACTATCTTCCACTATGCCTTGAGCATCTCTTTCACTACGCCCCTTTCCATAAAATTTATCATAGGCTTCCCGGGTCTCAGCACTCGAACAAGCAGCCCATCCAACGGTTGCTAGGGCGATCACCCCATACGATAGAAGCTTTCTATAAGTGGAGAAAAAATTCATTGTAATGTTTGAAATAAATTATGGTTAACGCTAAACTAAAAAACTACAAATATTCAACTTCTTCCGATCCGATCGGAAAATCGCTACGAACATACTAAAAAATCACGAATTCAAACCATTTAATCCACGAAATACAGGAATTTATAATTAGAGTAAAAAGTGCTATTTACCTATTTTTCAATCAGTTAATAAACACACCCCAACGCTCAACTTAAAAAAAGGTTGGGGGTAATTTTATTTTTTTTGAAAAGAAATTCAGCGACCTGTTCCATTGGGTCTTTGGGAATAAATCTTCAAAAACTCTAAAAAATGATTGGAAAAATAGGCTCCGATAAAATTCTCAGATAAAATTACTGAAAAAAATGCAAGTTTATTCAAAACAACAACTTATCTTTGCAGTCCCAATTTTGAAATCATCTTTTTTTATAAAGCAATGGCTAAGAAAGGAAACAGGGTACAGGTAATATTGGAGTGTACAGAGCACAAGAGCACTGGCGTACCCGGCACATCACGTTACGTTACGACGAAGAATCGTAAAAATACACCAGGAAGGTTAGAATTGAAGAAGTATAACCCCATCCTTCGTCGGATGACTGTGCACAAAGAAATTAAATAGTCGATTAGTAAGAATTTAATAAGACACCGAAATGGCAAAGAAAGTAGTTGCTCACCTTAAGAAAGAAGGGGGTAAAGCGTATGCGAAGGTGATCCGGGCGGTAAAATCTCCTCGTACGGGAGCCTACACCTTTAAAGAGGAAATTGTCCCTGTTGAAAGCGTACAAGAGGCTTTAAAAGGATAATTGCATTAGCCTACTTAGGATTATTTTGTGAGAAGTCCCTTTGCTGGGACTTTTTTTGTTGATAACTTGTTGGCATTTATCGACTTTTGCAACGACTATCATGGGACTATTTGATTTCTTCTCTAAAGAAAAAAAGGAATCGCTGGACAAAGGGCTAGAGAAGTCCAAGGAAAGTATTTTTGGTCGCCTGGCCCGGGCTGTCACCGGCAAATCCACGGTCGACGATGAGGTTTTAGACGAGCTGGAAGAAATTCTCATTTCGTCGGATGTAGGTGTGGAAACCACGGTCAAAATCATCGACCGCATCGAAAAACGAGTCGCAAAAGATAAATATACCAGTACCGACGAGCTCAACGATATCCTCCAGGAAGAAGTCGCCGCACTTCTGATGGAAAACAAATCAGGAAGTGTCACCCATAGTTTTGAGACCGATCATTTGCCGAAACCCTACGTGATGATGGTGGTGGGTGTGAACGGAGTCGGTAAAACCACGACCATCGGGAAATTAGCCCACCAGTTTAAAAGTCGCGGCAAAAAGGTAATTTTAGGAGCCGCCGATACGTTTAGAGCTGCAGCCGTAGATCAATTAAAACTTTGGGGAAAAAGAGTGGACGTGCCGGTGGTTGAACATGGTATGAACACCGACCCTTCAGCCGTAGCCTATGATACCATCAAACAAGGGGTAGAAACGGGCGCCGATATCATAATCATAGATACAGCAGGGAGATTACATACCAAGGTAAACCTGATGAACGAACTCTCTAAAATCAAGAGGGTGATGCAGAAATTCCTCCCCGATGCCCCCCATGAAGTACTGCTGGTTTTAGATGGAAGTACCGGACAAAATGCGGTCATTCAAGCCCGGGAATTTACGAAAGCAACCGATGTCACTTCCTTGGCGATCACCAAATTAGATGGCACAGCCAAAGGAGGCGTAGTGATCGGCATCTCCGATGAGTTTAAAATTCCGGTAAAATATATTGGAGTAGGCGAAGGGATAAACGATTTGCAGGTTTTTGATAGGGAATTGTTCGTAAAATCGCTTTTCGATAAATAATTTAAGCCCTGTTACCCTAAAAGCTATGTCCTCAAACACATTGCTTCTTATCGTTGACGCACAAATCGATTTCTGTCATCCTGAAGGTGCGCTGTACGTTCCCGGAGGGGCAGAAGACATGGAGCGAATTACACAGCTGATCCAAAATAAATCGGACGAGATTGACGAAATCATCGTAACCCTCGACAGTCATCAAGTCTTGGACATCGCCCACCCCGGTTACTGGCGCGATGAAAAGGGTAACCCACCCCAGCCTTTTACGGTTATTTCAAGCCAGGATCTCGAAAATGGCAAGTGGCAACCCATCTGGGAAGACGCATGGACCCGTACCTACTTAACAACCCTAGAGCAGCAAGGTGAATTTTCCCACGTCATTTGGCCGGAACATTGCATCCTAGGCACCAAAGGCCACGCATTGGATCCAAACCTGGCGGCTGCCCTAACAGAAAGAGCAAAAAAATTAGGGAAAAACCATCAGTTGGTTATGAAAGGCATTAATCCTTTCACCGAACATTTTGGCCTTTTTGAAGCACAAGTTCCACGGCCGGACGACGAGGCTACGCATTTAAATCAGAAACTTTTGTCGATGCTCGCATCTTATGACCAAATCTGGGTCTGTGGCGAAGCGAGGTCGCACTGTGTAGCAACCAGTGTAAAACAAATTTTAAAATACGCACCCCATCTTGTCGCTCAAATTACGTTGTTGAGTGACTGCATGTCGGATGTTGCAGGCCTAGGCCATTTGGCAGATCCCATTTATCAGGAAGCTGAAAATTATGGGGCAAAATGGGCTAGATCCACCGACCTCTAATATTGTTCTTTACGAACAACAACTACTAATTTCAAAGTACCTTCATCAAAGTCTGAAATAATAAACACTACTATATGTCTAACGAAACGATTGAAATACCTTCCAGACCACCCCGAAATTTTATCGGTGAAAACTTTTCTTTTTCATCCTGGGAAGATCTGAAGAGCCTGTATGAAGAGTTATTGAATCGAAATCTGGAATCAGTAGAAAGTTTGCAACAATGGTTCATCGATCGAAGTGAACTAGAAGCCTACTTATCTGAAAATTTCGCCTGGAGATACATTCGCCAGACTTGTGATACGGCCAACGAAGAGTTGATCCAGGAGCTACAATTCTTTATCACGGAAATACAGCCCAATTTAGTCGCATACGGTAATAAACTGGATCAAAAAGCGATTGCACACCCCTTGATTGGCGAACTAAAAGAGAAGGGGTTCGACATTACGATCCGGGGTATGAAAAAGGCGATCGAAATATTCCGAGAAGTCAATATTCCACTCATGACTGAAGCTCAGTCGGAAGAGCGGAAATACGGTGCCATAGCCGGAGCTATGACGGTCACCCTGGATGGAGAGGAAATGACGCTGCAAAAAGCTGGGGACCGCCTCCAGTCCCTTGATCGACAAGTGAGAGAAACAGCCTGGCGTGCCATCTCCGAAAGACGGTTCCAAGATCGGGAGAAATTAGACGAATTATTAGATAAACTGATTTCACTTCGGAACCAAATCGCTCAAAATGCGGATTTCGAGAACTATCGCGATTACATGTTTGCGGCCATGGGGCGCTTTGATTACACCCCGCAGGATTGCTTCGATTTCCATCAGTCAGTGGCGGAATCCGTTGTCCCTATCTTGAATGAGTTAGCCAGTGAAAGACAGGCCAAGCTAGGGCTTAATCAACTTCGGCCCTGGGACCACAAAGTGGATATAGATGGGAAAGAGCCGTTGAAACCCTTTACCAATGGCGACGATCTTTTGGACAAGACCATACGCTGCTTCTCCCGCCTTGATCCATATTTAGGTGAATGCCTTCGCATCATGAAAGCGATGAATCATCTTGACCTGGAATCAAGAAAAGGAAAAGCACCAGGTGGTTATAATTACCCACTTTCTGAAATCGGTGTGCCCTTCATTTTCATGAATGCGACATCAAACTTGCGCGACATGGTCACCTTATTACATGAAGGTGGTCATGCTGTACACTCCTTTTTAACCCGTGACCTCCTGTTGGTCAATTTCAAACACACACCCTCGGAGGTAGCAGAATTAGCATCCATGTCAATGGAGCTTTTGACAATGGATTATTGGGATGAGTTTTTTGATAATGAAGATGATCTCACTCGAGCAAAGCGAAAACACCTCGAATCCATCCTGGAAACCTTACCATGGGTAGCGACGGTCGATAAATTCCAGCATTGGATGTATGAAAATCCAACCCATAATGCTGAAGAAAGAGGGAACGCCTGGGAGCAGATATTCGCCGAATTTAGTGAATCTGTGACCGATTGGTCGGGTCTTGAGCCTTATCGCCGCTACGCCTGGCAAAGACAATTGCACATTTACGAAGTACCGTTCTATTATATTGAATACGGGATTGCCCAACTCGGTGCGATCGCTATTTGGAAAAAATACCGGGAAAACAAAACGGCTGGTTTAAAAGGCTACCTCGATGCGCTGCGTTTAGGATACACGGCAACCATCCCCGAAATATACAATACTGCCCAAATTCCGTTCGATTTTTCAAAAGACTATATTGCCGAATTAATGAACTTTGTGAAATCTGAATTAGAAAGCTTATAAATTTTCGGTAAAACTTGGAGGAACTTTTGGGTTTCCATATTTCCTCCACTATTTTTGTGCGTTCCGTAATAGGTAGTGATATCAGTTAATATAATTATGAACATAAAAATCGTAGCACTGGCAGTTATCGGCGCCGGGTTGTTGACATCGTGCGAATATCAGAAATACAATAAAGCGGTTCAGAAGGATGTAAGAGCCGGAAGTCAATGGGTCTATGGAGTACATCCAGATTCTGCTGCACGGCAATTGTCTATCCAATACGATGAAAAACCTGAACTCGAACTCAAGGCAAACGAGATTCGTGAAAAATTGTACGGAAATCCAAAAGCTTATTTGAAATAGCTAAAATTCTTCCATAAATGAGAGAAAGGGGCGAGACAGCAGGTTCGCCCCTTTTTGTTTGCCTAATACGACAGAAGTTTTGTCTTTAGGGATCAATGCCTAAATGTATAAAATGCATAGGCATGGAGCAGGATAAGCAGAGGCTTCGATAGATCCTTCAATACAGGAAACAATCCTCATCCTGTGATCCGGAAAAGAAATTGTTCGGTTAGTTCATCCAACCCCGCTTTACATGCCCTTCATCTCCCTTCGTATGACATGATCATCGCCTAACAGGGCAACCAACCTATAAAAAGGTGCTGGAACTACCTTATTAGATTAATCCTATCTATCACCTAGCTAGGGCAACGGCCTCTCAACCGTTTATTACTCCTTAACCGCTTACTTTCGATTTTAATTACTTGATAGCCGGATCGTTAACGACATGTCGCGTAATTTGAAAGGGGGGGTGGGTGGGGGGATCCCCGTAAAATCCCTGGAATGTCAACCTGGGGATATTCTGGAGTATGTGGACAGGGAGGTTATAAAAAGTTAAACCCTCTTGGAGCACTAGGGTATGATAGAAAAACAATATAAAAGGCTACCTCTGTTCGGTTCTGAGGTAGCCTTTTTTTAAACTATTTGATATCCCACCAGTTCCGAGTTGCCTGAGAGTCTCCTCCGATACGTTCGGCCGCTATACGGCTGTTCTCGGCGTTGTTCGCTCGCGTAGATGCCGGATATTTCAACCGCTTTGGCACATCGGACACTTCCGGATCGAGACTTCCTGATGCCGGTGGAATGAATAGTACCGCCCCGCCGGGTTTTTTGTTGTCCAGTCTCAGACGCTCAAACCATCCCTGCAAGCCTTGCAGATAAAGCGCTAGCCATTTCTGGGTTCCGACTATGTTAACCCAATCTTCGGCCTGATAGGGGTTCTGAGCCAGATAATCGCTAATGACTGCTTCGTCTGTCACGCCCCACTGTTTCAGCGAAGCGGTCACTCCCTTCTTATACCAGTCTTCCGCCGTTCCTCCTACGTTCATTCCGCGCTGAGCTGCCTCCGCCAGAGCAAGGGCCACTTCTGCGTAAGTGATGATATAACCTTTAGCATCCCCCGCATACGCCTTAACGCCGGGTTTGGACAAAGCGGTCATGATCGGCGAATTCGCTTCGGTACCGAAAACTTTACCTACATATGCTCCATTGGTTTCATCGGGACGAGCATAGATACTCAGGCGTGGGTCGTTCGATTCCTTGAGATAGTCGACCAGGGTAGCCGTAACGGCAAATTCTACCAAGGGACGATCGACGTCGTTGTAGGGGAAACGGTTGGTAGCCGCAGCCAGGTTATAGGGGAAAAAAATGTCATCTTCCACGCCGGTTAATGTATTGGCTGCCGCTTCCTCAATTACTGCTTTTGCTTCATTGGCCATCACATCCGACATACGCAGGGCAATCCGGATTCTCAGGGCGTTGGCAATTCGGATCCACTTCTGAGGGTTGCCCTCCGCCACTATATCGCCCCGAATCGCGCCAGAATTGGGATTACTAAGCACACTAATCTGAGATTTCAGGTTCTCGAGCAGGGAAGTATAAATGGCTTTCCCCTCATCAAAAACTGGCTGGGGAATTTCATCACCCTGTAAAGCTTGGGAATAGGGAACATCTCCGTAAGTATCGGTCAGGATGTGGAAAAGCCATGACTTCATGATTTCAGACACAGCGATCATGTTGTCACTAATTTCCTGCGGATGCCGTTGGTAGTAATTACGAATTTCCTGCAGATCCATCAACGGGCCGGCATACAGTCCCGACCAAAAGCCTTCGTCGGTGAATAGGAATCGTCCCTCTGAAGTCTTGTCAGTACCCATCCAATATTGGGCTAGCTCCATGCCGATCCGTCCGTTATAATAGTTGTGATAGATCAGATCCGAAGCTCTTTTCTGTGCATTTCCCAGCAAAAACTCTGGCTGGGTTTCACTTGATTTCGAGGGATCCGTGTTTAGGGTCTCAAAATCAGAGCAGCCCATGGTCATGACAATGGTAGCGGCTGCTAAAAATTTATTGGCAATTTTCATATCTCTATCGCAGAAAGTAATGGGTTAGAAAGTCACATTCACATTTACGCCCATGGTCCTAACAGGCGGAAGAGCGCCCCCTTCGAAACCGATCTGGTTACCAATGGAATTGGTGATATTGGCCGGGTCGACGTTGGGCGCATTACTTTTAATCAGCCAAAGGTTCCGGCCGGTCAACGTTACGCGAATGGCCTGCATTTTCAAACGGGAAGCAAATTCAGTGGGCAGCTGGTAACCAAGACGCAGTTCACGCAGATAAATATAGCTTCCGTCGTAAAGATTAGCCATGCTGATACGATTTCCACCGTTGGCATTGAAATGCGTCTGTGCGGTGATGCTCACATCATTAGGCTGGCCATCTGCTTTTACTCCGGGAACGATGATTCCATTTTCACGAATGTCTCCTTCCGCGGTCTCCTTCAGCATTCCCGACTTGTTTCCATACAAGTTGGTGTATGAAAAGAAGTCTCCGCCTTTCTGGAAGTCGATCAACGCCGACAGATACACCCCCTTATAGGTAAAGGTATTGGAGAAACCGCCTACAAAATCAGGCAAAGCATCTCCGATCACCACCGGCGCGGCGGTAACTTCATAAGTCCCGTTATCCCCTACCAGTTTTTGTCCGCTGGAATGATAGATAAAATCAGTACCCATCATGGTACCGATCGATTTACCCGGCATGGCGACCATTGAAACTTTCTGTGTACGGCGTTCCCGCCCGATGATGTAGTACTCAGGGCTGCCTACGTCATCACTGGTACTATTAAGGTCGAGTACAGTATTGTTGTTCTGGGAGAAATTAAGGACAGCACGCCAGGAGAAGTCGGCTGTCTGAATGGGTGTAGCTGAAAGTGACAGTTCAATCCCCTTATTCTGTACGGTCCCCCCATTTACCGTCTTACTGGTAAATCCACTTTCGGCCGGTACGGATACATCCCAGATCTGGTTGCGGGTACGGCGGTCGTAATAGGTGAAGTTGAGTCCGAGACGGTTCCGGAAAAACTGCAGGTCGAACCCGCCCTCGAATTCGGTTGAGAGTTCGGGTTTCAGCCTACTGTTAAACAGCTTGTCGGCCGTAGTCTGCAGGGGATAGGATCCGAACGGCGTCACATAATCATAGTACCGGGAAACCGAATAGGGACTTGCGTCATTACCTACCCTCGCATAGGAAACACGGGCTTTACCTTGCGACAGCCAGTTGGAGGTAGTAGGCAGGAGGTCGGAGAACACGAATGCCAGCGCTGCTGAGGGATAGAAATACGAGTAATTACCCGTCTGATATAGCGTAGAAGCCCAGTCGTTTCTACCAGTCAGCGTCAGATAAATCAGTTCGTTGTAGCCAAGTGTTGCCGATCCGAAAAGCGAATTGATCTGTTTATTGGCATAGGTATTAGACACGCTTGCGGGCGATACAGAATTCTGAAGCACGTATACCCCAGGGTTCTGAAGCCCACCACTGGTGGCTCCGCGGTTTACAGAGTTCTTTATCTCCATAATGTTTCCTCCGAGAACTCCTTCCAGGCGGAATTTGGAAGCTCCAAGGTCTGTTTGTACGTTCAGCGTTAGCTGGTAATTATTTTCGCGGTTGAGTAATTCCCTCCTTTCATAACCTCCTACAAAGAATCCTTTGGCATTTCGCACTTCATCCAAATGGTGCAGGAAATCGGAGAATACCCGTACGTCGGCCGATAGCCAGTCGGCGAATTGGTAGGTTAAGCCTGCATTCCCAAAATAGCGGTTATTCTCGTCCGTATTGTAGTTTTCGTACTGGTTCCAATAAGGATTCTGCGTAAAGGCTGGCTTTTGAATATTCCAAGCTGTGCGGTTCCATGATTGCTCGGTGCCGTCGGCATATTTGTAGTTCCGCAGGTAAAAATCATCGATTTGGCGCTGTCCGTACATCACGTAAAACAGCATGGGGTTATTTCCGTGAAAACCTGTTCCGGGACGACCCTTTGAATGATCATTCACATAGTTGATCCCTCCACTGAAAGTCAGGCGGTCGCTGAACTTGTAGGTAGTGTTGAGACTCATGAAGAAACGACCGAGGCTACTACCTGGATAGATGAACTTTTGGCTGGTCTGACCAAGCGAAAAACGTATGCTCGCTTTATCACT
>JBAYRB010000036.1:0-10380 GCA_041676905.1 Spirosomataceae bacterium | reverse complement strand
TAAAAGTCTACCCGCCACCTACCACGACGGAACGAAGGTAGTCGTCCTTTCTACCTCGTCGCTCCCTAAGGATCAGCAAAAAGCATCCAGTATCTGGGAGGATGTTTTCTACCGTACCAAACCTCTCACGGAACAAATCATTTTAGAAATATTAGCCGCCCGGTAGAGGACCTTTTCGTAAGCTCCTCTACCGTGGCTTCTCTTATCAATCGATTACACTAAGTCTTTCTAAAGCTTTCTTTAATCTACTGCTAACTTGTGGGGCACCAAGAACCTCCATGATAATCATCAAGTCCGGTCCGTTACCCTTACCCGTAATTGCGAGTCGGAGGGCCTGCATCACCTTGCCCATTTTTATACCCTGGGTTTCCAACACCGAATGCAAAAGGCTTTTCGCTTGTTCGGCAGTTAAAGCTCCCTCAAAACCGGCTAGTGCCTCCTGAAATGCTGTTATCCCCCGTACGGCTTCGTTTGTCCACCGCTTCGCAACAACTTCTGAGTCATATTCTTCGGGCTCAGCTAATAACTGGGCGGATTCTGTCAAGATTTCCTGCGGGAAAGTGACCCTTTCTTTAAACAAATGAACCAGTTGAGGGAACAATTGTGGATCGATTTCTGGATGGGAAACATTTGCCCCTTCGGCTATCTTGGCAATCAATTCCTCATCAGCCATTAACCGTAGATACTGCTGATTGTACCATTTTGCTTTCTGAACATCAAATCGAGCACCAGCCTTATTCATACGCTCGAGGCTAAAGGCTTCGATCAATTCTTCTTTACTAAATATTTCCTGTTCTGTGCCTGGATTCCAGCCGAGAAAAACTAAGAAATTCCGTAGAGCATCAGGCAGATAACCCTCTTCCCTAAACCCTTTTATACTTTCTCCTGTAAATGGATCCGTCCAAGATATGGGCACCCGTGGAAAATCGCCTACACTGGTATCCCGTTTGGAAAGTTTTCCGTTTCCATCGGGGTTCAACACCAATGAAATATGGGCAAAACGCGGCATTTCCCACCCAAAATAGCGATATAACAAAACGTGGATGGGTGCTGAAGGCAACCACTCCTCTCCTCGAATGACATGACTGATCTCCATCAAATGATCGTCTACAACACTGGCAAGGTGATAGGTTGGCATCCCGTCTGACTTTAACAATACCTTATCATCGAGCTCCGTCGAATGCCATGACACCCAGCCTCTTACGATATCATTCAAGCGGATCTCATCGCGCGGCATGAGTTTGACGCGAATCACATAGGGTTCCCCGGCCTCTATCCGCTTCCGTGTTTCTTCGGGTGAGAGTGTCAGGGAGTTTTTCATCTTCATGCGCGTCAAGGCATTGTATTGAGCGGTGGCAACTTTTGCCGCTTCCAACTCCTTACGCATGGCATCTAATTCTTCCGGGGTATCAAAAGCATAGTAGGCTTTCCCCTCTTGAACTAACTGCTCCGCATATTTACGATAAATTTCTTTACGCTCTGATTGGCGATAGGGAGCGTGAGGCCCCTTACTTACACCTCCATGGACGATACCCTCATCAATTTCGATTCCCATCCATTCGAGAGCCTCCAATATATATGCTTCTGCTCCTGGCACAAACCTCGATTGGTCCGTATCTTCGATTCTCAAGATCATCGTCCCACCATGTTTGCGGGCTAGCAGATAATTGTATAGTGCCGTCCGAACTCCGCCTATATGTAATGACCCCGTCGGACTGGGGGCAAAGCGTACCCTTACCTTATCCATTAGAACTTATAATTATTTAACAGCCACAACAGAAATTTCGACATTGACATCTTTGGGCAATCGAGCCACCTGAACTGTTTCTCGTGCAGGTGGGTTCTGAGAAAAATACGTACCGTAAATCTCATTCACTTGACCAAAATCGTCCATGTCCCTTAGAAATATAGTACTTTTTACGACATGGGAATAATCCAAACCGGCTGCATTTAGAATGTGTCCGATATTTTCCATCACCTTCTTAGTTTCAGCGGCAATATCCCCCTTTTCCGCTAATTCGAGAGCGATTTGCCCGGACACATACAGGGTGTCTTTTACCAATACCGCCTGGCTATAGGGGCCAATGGGCATAGGTGCTTTAGCTGAATATATAATTTGCTTTGCCATGCGTTTATAGTTTGTTCGATCTCCCTCCGAAATAAGGTGCAAAGTTACCCAAAAATAGGCATAACCCCACGGTTAAATAGGATTAACAACGTGGCTTTCCAAAGTCTTTTTAGGGAGGCCATAATCGTATATTTGCAAAAAAAGAGGATCTCGTAGCTGTTAGACTATTCAGACAACAGATTTGGCATTATATTGCCCGCGACAACGATTTTTATCAAACTAATTCCTACTGAATGGCCCAAAAGCGCTTTTTCCCTAACTTAAATGGTGTCCGATTTATCGCTGCTTCCATGGTATTTGTACACCATGTAGAACAGGCTAAAAACGCTTTGAATTTGCCTAACATCTATGAAGCAGCTGTAATTCAACACATGGGGCGATTGGGCGTAGGTCTATTTTTTGTACTTAGTGGATTTTTGATCACCTATCTATTATTACAGGAAAAAAGAAATCACGGCAATATTGCCACACTTGACTTTTATCTACGGAGAGCTTTTCGGATCTGGCCGGTTTACTTCGCGGTTATTTTGTCATCCTACTTTATCTTTCCCCATATTCCACTACTGGCCTATCCCGGTGCCGTAGAAAATGTGACAACTTATTATTGGGAGCGGCTTTCATTTTTGCTTATCATTCTCCCCAATTTTGCGTTTATACTCTATGACCTCCCTTATTGGTGCGCACAAGCCTGGTCCATCGGGGTTGAAGAACAGTTTTACTACCTCTGGCCTTGGCTGTTAAAATACCCCAAACGTCGCTGGGCAATCATCCTACTCTTTATCGTCATTACCGGTCTGATTTTATGGACCGGACTACATTTTCTCAATGACCCTGCAGAAATAAAAACCGAAAAAGTGTTGGCATTTCTTGGGCAGTTTAGGCTGCAAGTAATGGCATTTGGGGGCCTTCTCGCTTGGGTGGTCTTTACCAATCAGAAACACATACTCGACTTTCTATTTCGCAGGGACGTACAATTCATCGTATACGGACTTACCCTAGGTTTGTTTTTGTCGGGACTCCATTTTAAAGGGTTTATGGAGGTTTATGGAGTCTTGTTCGGATATTTCATCATTAACGTAGCTTGCAACCCAAAAACGTTGATCCAATTGGAATACAAATGGATTAGCTATCTGGGTAAAATATCCTATGGGATTTACCTATATCATGTAGTCGCAGTCGTATTTACCCTAAACCTGCTCAAGGCATGGGAGATCCCTTCGCTGTTGACCTACAATTTCCTTTTATATGGCATGGCAGCCCTGTTCACCCTCGTCATATGCGTTGTTTCGTTTGAATACATGGAGAAGCCCCTACTTCGTTACAAGGATCGCCGATTCGGGCGTTGAAGCTCCGACATTGTGTAAAATCTCAAACCGGCACTCTGAGCTTCCTGAAGGATTTCTTTCAGAAATGCTATCTCAAAACCGTATTGTTCGGTTGTAGGATTATCGGGAAGGGGCTGGTGGCCAAACAACATGAGCACACTCCCTTTTTCCCGGGCTTTTCGGATTGCTTTTTTCATCTCCTCGACCGAAAGTTGCGTTTCTCGGTCAATTTGCAATGCATACAGGTTCTTACGATCATTAAAACGGTAGAAAATATGTGGCATAAAAGCCGGGGGAATGTGATAAAGCTTGATCCCTCTGTAATAGCGTTCCGCCTTGGCTACATCACGTAGTGTAACAAAACCTTTGGCTAGCAATGCTTCGTCCGTTTTACGAGTTCGTGTTCCACCTGGATGGGCATAGGAAGTAGGATTAAACCCATGCCTCCGAAAAAAGGCCAAACCCGGTCTTATTTCTTGATCTAGATAGCCTTGAATACCATGATCTTTTAAAAGTTGAGAAGCATCACCGTGAATAGTTCCATGAAAGGCTATTTCATGTCCATCATTTTGTAGCTCATGAAGCATCTTCAATTCCGCTTCAGTCAAAGTGTCTCCATGAATGTAAAATGTAACCTTTGCACCATAGTTGGCAAAGAGAGGCTTTAGTTCATACCACTCTTCAATGAAGCGATCGTCAAAGGAAATGGCAATTCCACCAGGAAACGGGGTACGGGTTTCGCATCCAACTAATAGGAAACCAATCCATAAATACCAGACGATATTTTGGAAACGGTTCATTGCAAATGGTTTGTCGCATTGGCTTTGTAAACGAACAGAGGCCCTCCATCACTTGCTGAGAAAACCTTAAGAGGCTGATATCCTTTCAATTCTTGATCGGTCACCCAATATTCGTACGAGCCTCTAACAAAACCTTCCATGGCTTGTTCAGGCAGTATTCCATGATAGAACAGGGTGTTGTCATCCACACAGATGTCCATATCAAACCTCTTTCTGCTTTCGAAGTCCCCGTACTTGAACAACAGTTGATATTGAAGACCGAATAACTTTTCGTCTTCGAAGGCAAATGCTTCAGCCGAGAGGGGAAAACTACGGGCTTCCAACTTAGGTGAAGAACTTCGATTTAATCCTAAAAGGTAATTTAGCTTATTGAGTCGATTTTCGACATTTTCGTTCGCATCAATTTGTCGTTGTAGGGCGTTATTATCTGGAGCCAGCAAAAGCCCTACATCAATATTGACTAGGAGTCGTGCACCCGAAGGTATTTCCTTTTGAATCCATCGATACGCATCATATATATTGGTGTCTCGTCGCACCCAACTATGGTAGTTAACGATGTTAACCGTCTCTCCGAGCGCTATAAGACCAACTACCGTAGCTACTATCCACTGTCTTTTTATCAACTCCCCAAGCGTGACTAACCCCAAGAACATAATAAAGAGATTCACCAATGCTGCAGGCAGAACATGTGGATCGTAAATTTTTGACGAACGCAAAACCAAGAATAGATAGAGAATCCAGTTGGCAACAACAATTCCCCCGAATAGATTTTTTTCCTTCACGACGCGTCCAATTCCCAGTATGGATAGCCCGAGTGCCAAATAACCAATGGGATTCTCGAAATAAGAACGGATAAATTCCCAATTGAAAAAGGTCGTCATTGGGCTATCGTTGACTTTTGCCAAAATACCACCAAAAAACGCCTTAGCGATAATTAACGGATCGGTCAAAACGAAAGGACAAAAGGCGACGAAGGTTAAGAGAAAGAACCCCAAACCCGACACAACCGTTTTTAGCCGATTTGTAGCCGATAGAAGGAATATACCCGCGAAAAACAAGGGCGACATTAATAAGAATATCAACCTTTCAGCAACGATAATCCCAAAGAGAAAGGAAAGGCTCAGAACCTCGTTTTTTTGAAGCTGCTTCGAAAAAAATAACCGGCAAAGGACACATATAAATAACACCCCGGAAATAGCCTCTGGACGTAAGACGACGCCGTTGTTCCACAACAAATGGGTTGCAATGAGCACTATACCGATATACCATCGATTGGATCCTGAAAGTAAAGGATGGTCTTTTTTCTCCAAAAAACGTAGGGTCCAGAGCATTACCCCCAGGATAATGAATAGACGAATAGCCCTTCCAATCAATATATAATTCTCCCGCTCGAAAAGGTAATTATAAGCTACCTTATCCATCGATGTAAATGCATCGAAGATACCGGTGAGGTTTCCTAATTGGGAAATTGTTTGAAACACAACACTAAACCCGAAAATCAAACCATAAAGTAGCACACTGGGAGAAGCCGGCCAATCCAATATACGTGGAGTTACCCCGTACCATAAGAAAACACCCGAATCGGAAATGAATGTCTCGTCGAAGGTATAATAAGCCAAAAAAGGTGGCGAAACTACCGATACAATAAAACAATACCCCCAATAGAGGGCAAGGATTGCATAAAGATAGGTAAACCGGAGTTTTTTTTCTCCCATATAACTACGCATGTGGAAACTCAGGGGTGGTTCCCTAAAAGGAGCCGAACACAAAAATAGTAAAATAGTACCAGTTGCCGGTCCCAAACTTAGAATTCCCTATATGCAGCTTCAAAAGTGGGTCTTTCCTCATCACTCAAGCATATTTTATTAACTTTACGAGCAGATATAAATAATGCCAATAGCGCTCCCAATGCCAACTTTGAAAAATCCAAAACGTTATACGGTAACAGCCGCCTTGATCTATGCCAATGGCCCAATCCATATTGGTCATTTAGCCGGTTGTTACATTCCTGCCGATGTTTATGTTCGGTATCTTAGATCTACTGGAGCCGAAGTAGCCTTTATCAGCGGAACTGATGAGCATGGTGTCCCGATTACGCTCCGAGCTAAAAAAGAGGGATTAAGCCCTCAAGAGGTAGTCGACAAATATTATTCTCAGATAAAGGATTCGTTTGATCAACTCGGCATTTCCTTTGATGTTTATTCTCGCACGAGTAGAGAAATCCATCATAAAACCTCCCAGGAGTTCTTTTTGACCCTATACAACAAGGGTTCTTTTAAGGAAGAAACCACCGAGCAGTACTATGATCCTGTGGCGGGTCAATTCCTGGCAGATCGTTACATCACGGGCACCTGTCCGAGTTGTGGAAATCCGGATGCTTATGGAGACCAATGTGAAAAATGTGGATCTACCCTCAGTCCTCAAGAGCTGGGCAATCCTAAATCCATGTTATCGGGAGCGAAACCGGTTTTGAAGGAGACCAAAAACTGGTATTTACCCCTGGATCAGTTGCAACCTAAAATCGAGGAATTTGTCAAAAGTCATCCCGAATGGAAAACCAATGTTGCAGGTCAATGTCAGTCATGGTTAAAAGAAGGGCTTAAACCCAGGGCGATGACTCGAGATTTGGATTGGGGAATCAAAGTACCTCTTCCGGACACCGAGGGCAAGGTTTTATATGTTTGGTTTGAAGCACCAATCGGTTATATCTCCGCCACGAAGGACTGGTTAATTCAAAAAAATGGTTCGGTTGACGGATGGGAGAAATGGTGGAAAGAACCTGACACCAAGCTGGTTCATTTTATCGGAAAAGACAATATTGTTTTTCATTGCATCATCTTCCCTGCTACGTTGATGGAAGAGGGTTCTTATATCTTACCCGACAATGTTCCGGCGAATGAGTTTATGAACCTAGAGGGAGATAAAATATCCACTTCTCGGAACTGGGCGGTTTGGCTACATGAATATTTAGAAGATCTTCCTGGAAAACAGGATGTGCTACGGTATGTGCTGATCGCTAACGGGCCGGAAACTAAGGATAGTGAGTTTACGTGGGCTGATTTTCAAACCCGAAATAACAGTGAGCTGGTTGGCATTTATGGCAACTTTGTAAACCGTGTTGCTGTTTTAATTCAAAAATATTTCGAGGGCAAGGTACCTGAAGCCGGTACGCTTGAGGATATTGACCAGCATGTCCTTAAAGAGATGGCGGCCTATCCCGGAAAAATAGCACAAGCCATTGAGCGTTATCATTTTAGGGAAGCGACAGCATTAATAATGGATTTGGCACGCATGGGAAACAAATATCTTGCCGATACCCAACCCTGGCACCTTATTAAAACTTCCCCTGAGCGTGTTGCTACCATCCTTAATATTGCCACTCAGCTAACTGGCGCATTGGCCATCGTTTCTGAACCTGTTCTTCCTTTTACGGCAGCAAAAATTCGATCCATCTTCGGTCTTAAGAATCTTGCCTGGGCTGACGCAGGTAATTCCGATCTGATTCCTCCTCAAACTGAACTAGGTCAAACTGAATTACTATTTGAGAAAATCGACGACAAGGTCATTCAGGCACAAATTGATAAACTCCACCGAGCTAAGGAAATAAATCTTTTAGAAAAGAAAGCTGTCCCATCACTGAAACCCGAAGTTGTATATGATGACTTTGCAAAGCTTGATATAAGGGTGGCAACTATTCTTGAAGCAGAGCCGGTGAAAGGGAGCAAGAAACTCCTTAAATTACAGGTAGACGTTGGTCTTGAAACCCGAACGGTATTGAGTGGTATCGCCACCCAGTATAAACCGGAAGATGTGATCAATAAAAAAGTGCTTTACCTAGCTAACTTGGCACCTCGCAAAATGATGGGAATTGAGAGTCACGGCATGATCTTAATGGCAGAGGACCGGGATGGAAGTCTTTCATTTTTGACTCCTGAAAATGCCTCTCTCTGGAATGGTGGACAGGTTAGCTAGCATTACTTCTTTAAAATTTTGAACTCAACGCGGCGGTTGGCTTGACGGCCTTCCGCTGTCGCATTGGTAGCTACGGGCATCGATTCACCGTAGCCCACGCTTTTTACACGTTCGGCTGCTATTCCCTTTTCGATCAGATACGATTTAACGGCATCGCTTCGAGCTTGAGAAAGTTTAAGGTTGGATTCCTCACTTCCTTCGCTATCAGTATGTCCGGCTAATTCGATTTCCATGGTCGGGAATGCATTTAAAATAGCAACCATTTGATCGAGTTCTAACTTCGATTCTGGCAACAAACGCGATCGGGCGGTTTCAAAAAAGATATTATTTAGCCGCACCACTCCACCCACTTCTGCTTCAACGAGCGTCAGATCCCGATCCATTTCCTGATAAGTACGAACATAAGTCGTGTCGGGCACGTCCTTAGCCTCGTCTGAAGACGTATCTTGTGAAGCAATCTGTTCATCGACAACTTCCTCGGGCTTATCCGTATTCGCTATTAAAATTGAGTCCCTTTCAGCTTGATTTGTTAGGGGTTGCGATTTAGAAGAAGAAGATTCAGCGATGAGCGAAGTATCAGTGGGGTTAACAAACAGATCCTTGCGTTTGCTACGACTCATAGCGGTATCGGTCAGGTCGATTCGCTCGGTTTCAGCAATGTAACCCGGTGCGACTGGACGCATGGTATACACAGAACCATAGGGTAGAGTGAACTTATACTCCCCTGTCTCGGGGTCTGTACTTGCTGTGCCTATATCTCGGCCATCAGGAAATGACTGAAAGAGGATCTGGGCCTCGATTGGCCTTTTCGTACGAGGGTCTAGTACTTTGCCTGTTATCATCACCACAGGTTCAGGAGCCGTTATATCCTTGCGATCAGCAATAACAACGGTCGGCCTTTTATCGCTAGTATCTTTAGGTTGCTCCGGTTCGATTGGTTTTAATGAACGGCGGAAGATATCGCCTTTTTGCGTGCCCCCCTCATGATTACTCGACCAATAGGCATAGTCTCCTGCAGCGCTGACGGAATAATAGCCTTCGAAACCAGGGGTATTAACGAGCGGTCCTAAATTAACGGGTTTCGACCATTTTTTCCATGTTCCGTCAATACGTCGGCTCATATAAATATCATTTCCTCCATGCCCCCCTGGCCGATCACTGGAAAAATATAAGGTTACCCCATCAGCAGCTAAAAAAGGGGTGGTTTCCATATAATTGGCAGTATTAATGTCGGGCCCTAGGCTTTGCGGCTTACTCCATTTACCATCTTTGCCTTTAAAACTCACATAAATGTCGTCATTCCGCCCTTTTTTCTTTTCACTAAAAGACATGAGTAGGACCTGACCGTCATTGGAGAGAAAGCCACAGTCAAACTCACCCTTGCTCATTTTCTCGTAATCGGGAATATCGAGGGTTTCGGGGGCAGACCAGGTGCGTCGTATTCTTTTACTGATGGAGAAGCCTCGGGTTTGATATACTCCTTTTTGGTAGGAACCTTTCAGGAGGATGGTGTTTCCATCGGGGGTAATACTGTAAATCGCATTATAGACTTCCTTATTGATCACCGCCGGCATTCTTACAGCATTGGTCCACCGGTTATTTCGAAATTCGGAATACCAGATATCCTGACTTCCATCAGGTCCATGGGAGTTCTGAGGATGGCTAATTCTGGAAAAATATAAGGTCTTTCCGTCGGGTGAAATAACAGGCCCGATCTCGTTGTATTCCGTATTTATTTCTTTGCCCAATAATTCAGGGGGGCTTTCCGATTGCCCATTAGCCTGAAGTACGCACAACAGGCCTGTCGTCAGTAAAGCAGATTTAAAGAGGACCGAACTTATCATCACCGGGATCCGCTGCTGAAAACCTTCAGCGATATCAATTTATTTTATAGGATTAACGACGTAGCAAAAGCCTTATTATAGGCCTTTTCCAACCTATATGTCCATTGCATTTAGATCACCTATTTGGCGGGGTTACAATATACAGGTTAGGTCTACAATTTCATAAAAAAAAGAGTACAGGGTTGCATGTACTCTTTTTTCTCGACTAAATTTCAATTTCTACTTAGATATTCATCAGCGATTCACGACGACGCATTTTACCGGCTGGTATTCCGAACATCATTTTAAAACGACGACAGAAATAGGCCGTG
>JBAYRB010000035.1:0-10394 GCA_041676905.1 Spirosomataceae bacterium | reverse complement strand
GGCGGACAGTGAATCGCTCCGAAACCCGCACTAGGCTTATACTTGACCGGTCAGTCCAACGCATTTGGATAGCTAGGTTGCCATTTTCTGAAATCATCACAATTCTTACGAAGTGAGATGAAGAGCATTTCTAGTGGAGGCTACCGGATTAATCTAATTAATGTAGATAAAGCTGTAAGATAAAAATCAGATCGAATCTTACAGGGCTTAATCAAGTTGGTAAAACCTGAATAGTGAGAATATGAATCTCTTTTCCGGATCACAGAATGAGGTTTGTCCAGCTTTTCTCGATTGAGTGAGCCCCGGTTACCTTATTAAATTCCAACACACTCCACCGGTTTAGGCAATGATTCGAAAACACATGCCAAGAAAAAGGCGATACAATTCACACGTTTGGGTCTTGAGCCAGGGTAAAGAGGGGGCTAAGTTCCAATGTTAGATCCTAAATAAAATCGATTGAATTATACGTTAGCAGCGATTAGTAGGTGTTTAACATCACCGGCATCACCAACATTAAGAAATCTTCATGTTCGTCCTGTTCTACCGGAATGATTAAACCTGCACGGTTCGGCTGTGATAATTCGAAAGTGACCGTATTACAACTCAAATTACTTAACATTTCGATAAGGAATTTAGCGTTAAAGCCAATCTCCATATCTTCTCCATTGTACTCACAGGTCAGTTGTTCATTAGCCTCATTCGAGAACTCAAGATCCTCAGCCGAAATCACCAGGTTGTTGAGCGTTAGCTTCAGTCGAACTTGATGGGTCGTTTTATTCGAATAGATCGAAATACGGCGCAGGGATTGTAAAATTTCAGAGCGATTGATGGTTAGGGTATTCGGATTGTCGGTAGGGATAGCGTTTTCAAAATCTGGGAAGCGCTCATCCACCAATCGGCATATCATCTGAATATTTCCGAAACTGAAAAATGCGTTCGAAGCCGAAAACTCAGCACGGATCAGTACTTCATCGGATGGAAGAATAGCCTTTAGCAAGGTCAATGCTTTACGTTGTATAATTAACGAAGTGTCGGCGTCCGAGCGGATGTCAGTACGTCTATACCGGACCAAGCGGTGTCCATCGGTAGCAACGAAGGTAGTACTTTCGGTACCGAGTTGCAGGAATACACCTCCCATGGCGGGACGAAGGTCGTCAGTACTTGTGGCAAAAATTGTATTGGAAATGGCTGTTCCCAGAGCGGAGGCTGGAATTTCTATCACATACCCATTCGATACAACTGGAGTTTTGGGGAAATCGATAGGGTTCTCTCCAGAAAGTTTATATCGTCCATTTTCGGAAATTATTTCGGTACCGAAGGTTTCCTCATCTACTTTTAAGGTAATCGGCTGATCAGGGAGAGCACGCAGTGTGTCAAGTAATAACTTCGCAGGAATGGCGATAGCCCCTTTGTCCTCCGATTCCACTTTGATTTCCGTGGACATAACGGTTTGTAAATCAGAAGCGGTAGCAGTTAGCTTGTTTCCATCCAGTTGGAGTAGAAAATTTTCTAGTATCGGGACAATGGGGTTTGTCGAAACTACTCCGTTTATAGCGGCTAATTGTTTTACAAAAGAGGACGACGAAACGACAAACTTCATTGGTATAATTTAAGATCTAACGGTTCGAATGAATTGGGCAAAAATAGAAAAATAATCAACTCAAATGCCTTCTAAATTTAAATTTTCGCTTGCTGAGGAATCCGATCCATCCACAAAGGAAGCAGATCAGCAGCGGAGGTACGGTGATATTCCCCAGTACCCACCAGGTGCGTTCCTGGCTTATTTTTATTTTGTCCAGCAGCCTGAGGGCAATGTTCTTGTTTCGGGCAAGGATAATCCCTTCGGCATCGATTAAATAATCGACGGTATAAAGTATAAAGTCTTTATTCCCAAAAATCTCACGACTTACACGATCATAGCCCAGCGGATAAGGTACCTGACGATCATAATCGATATCATTGACTACCAAATCACCGTCCGAACAAATCAGTACTTTGCCCTCATCACCCTGGGGCTGAAACGTCTCATAACGCGGATCGGAAGGTAAGATACGATTCGTATAAAGCGATTGAAACGTTCCCGTTACTAAGACGCCCGCCATTTGAACACCCTGTGAATACTCATCGGGATGAGGTTGTTGTCGAGCTTCATTGTAAGAGAGTAATACAGGAGCTTTCAAAACTCGGGTATAGGGCGATGTGAATAAAAGGGGTTCTCGTTTTAGACCTGGAGCATTGAGCGTATCGATCGTACTCAAATAGCGAGTAATTAAAGCATCGGTATTCCGGGTGATCGGGTGCGAAGCGAAATTGGACAATAGGGGGAAGAATCGCCAGGGCAAGGGTTGAACTTGAGGGCGATCTCCCAGATTTCCGACGTTTAAAGCGATTAAGCCAGATTGCATGTCCTTAACCAAATTCGGGTTAACGCGGACTCCCCATTTGAAGAATAAGTCGCCCAAGTTAAGATCTAGGGGTTGGGCATAGGACCCTTCGAGCGCAACACTGTCGACCTTTACTCCATCCACAAAAAACAAGACCTTTCCACCGTTTACAACATATTGATCAAGGTTATATTTTTCATGTTCGGTGAAGGCTGAATCGGGCTTCATGACGATCAATGCATCTAAACCCAGGTAACTACCCGGCTGGTTTACATCCAGGTACACATCGTAAAAAAGTTGCAAATTGGCAATAATATCGGCGAAGCGTCCGGGGGGAAGGTTACTATGACTTACCACCAAACCCACTTTCTTTCGCTCAGGCTGAACAATTTCGCGAATAGCGGTAGCTAATTGGAATTCGACGTTCTCATAGGACTGGTTGAGTTGCTCTTCACTACTCTTACTTCGATTACTCTTCAGTAATTGTACAGGAATCGTAAGGGTGTCACTTTGTACGAGGGCAGCCGGAAAGATAAGCTTTTCAGTACGTTTTCCACCCTCATTAAAGAACAGGTTGGTAGGCGATAGGCCTGCTTCAATCAATTGGCGATAATTCTGTTGGCGTTCCTCTTCGGTGGAGGCGTTCGACGGGTCAATAAATTGGTAAAATACTTTTTTCCCCGATATCGCACGAAACTCCTCCAAAGTTTCGCGGGTTGCGTTCTCAAGTCTTTCGAAAGCTGCCGGGAAATCACCGTGTAAGTATACATTGATATGCACGTCACGATCGAGATCCTTCAATAGTTTTTGGGTAGCGGGCATTAATGTAAAGCGCTGGTCTTCCGTTAAATCCAGGCGGAAATAAAATTTCGACGCCAGGAAATTTAACAGGGCCAGGACGGCTATACTACCTATGATGAGTTTAAGGTTATTATTCATCGTTACTAAATCGGAGCCGAAATTAGTATTATTTGTACGAATGAGAGAATACAGAATTCCGATTGTGCCGGAAAGTTTAACATACTTAATGCATTTAACGAATAAAAAAACATAAATTGTCTTAAGCTATTGGGCATTTCAAGCGGAATCCGTACCATTTCAACGCCCTTCAGGACACCGGACCAGATATTTTTATACTTTTGGAAATAAGCCGGTATAGAGATATTAAAATTAGCGATGCTAAAAAACGTAACTGCTGAAATCATCACAATAGGAGATGAAATACTTTTTGGGCATATTTTGGATACCAATACGCAATGGATCGGAAATGAATTAACAACCATCGGTATTCTTCCTACCCGTAAGACGTCGGTTGGGGATAACTACCACGAAATCATGGAAGCCCTTACCCGAGCCTTTGATCGATACGATGTGGTTATTGTGACGGGTGGTTTAGGGCCGACCAAAGATGATATTACCAAGCAGACACTCTGCGATTTTTTTGGAACGGAGTTAGTTATACATCCCGAAGCATTGGCGCATGTTACTGAATTTTTTAGAAAGCGCGGACGGGAGATGATCGAGTCGAATCGGCAACAAGCCGCGCTGCCTAAAACCTGTAAGTACTTGGTCAATCATTGGGGAACAGCTCCGGGAATGTGGTTTGAAAAGGATGGGAAGGTGCTAGTTTCACTTCCGGGCGTTCCCTTTGAAATGAAGGAATTGATGCAGCATTCGGTGTTACCTGGCCTCAAAGAAACCTTTGATCTACCCGCAATTCTTCATTATACGATTCGAACTATCGGTATTGGAGAGTCCTTTTTAGCAGAAAAAATTGCTTCTTGGGAAGATAGTCTGCCCCAGCATATTCGGCTTGCCTACTTGCCCTCTTTTAGTGGGGTCAAATTGAGGTTAACCGGCTATGGGAAAGCGAGTCTAATTGAGCAGGAGTTGAAAGAGTGGGCAGAAAAAGTAAACGAGCTGATACAAGATTATATCTATGGGTATGGTGAAATCGAAATCGAAGAGGCCATAGGACAAATGCTGTCGGACCATCAGGCGACCTTGTCAACGGCTGAAAGTTGCACGGGCGGGTATGTCGCACATCGGTTGACTTCTATTTCAGGGTCATCGGCCTATTTTTTGGGAAGCGTAGTTTCCTACAGTAACGAAGTGAAATCGGAAGTCTTGGGTGTTTCCGAATATGATCTAAGGGCGTACGGAGCGGTTAGTGAGCCGGTTGCAAAGGCAATGGCTGAAGGGGTCCGAAAACGTTTAAAATCTACCTTTGGTATCTCGACGACAGGCGTTGCAGGACCCAGTGGCGGAACGCCTGAAAAGCCAGTAGGCACGGTTTGGATTGCCTGTGCTGGGCCAACAAGAACAGTGGCCCGAAAACTTCAATTGGGAAATTTACGGGATGTAAATATTCAATTAGCCTCAGCTCACGTTTTGAATTTGTTGAGACAGGAATTGATGCACCTGGTTCAATTACCCAGTTAAAAATAAAATGATAAAGCGTTATTTGAACACGATACCGGTGAGTGGTTCCCGTTTGGAAGTATTACTTTTGTGTTCTAAAAACCCAGAAGAATGAAGATTGTTGAGATGATCATGCCCCAGATGGGGGAAAGTATATTGGAGTGTACGGTGCTAGCCCTACTCAAAAATGTGGGGGATACCGTAGAAGCAGATGAATCTCTTTTAGAAGTAGCTACGGATAAGGTAGATACAGAAGTCCCCTCCCTTTATACGGGCGTCGTCAAAGAATGGCTGGTGAAAGTTGATGATGTAGTACCCATAGGGAGTGCTGTCGCATTAATCGAAGTTGCCGACGATGTGGAAACCTACGAAGCGCTTATTGATCCGGAGAGTGCCGCTTCCGAACTAGAACAAGAATTTTCAGCTCAGGTCAAAAATCTTAAGGAGACAGTTCCTACGGATCGGAAAACGGTAACTGCATCCGAAAAAAACAATGGATTTTTCTCTCCTTTAGTACTTACAATTGCGGAAAAAGAAGGGTTGAGTAAGGAGGAGCTCCTGTCGATTCCGGGGACTGGGCTCGACAATCGGGTGACTAAAGATGATATCCTTGCCTACCTTAACGCTCGACCCGCACCTACATCCAAAGTGTCATCGTACAAGAGCTCGGGAGAAATCGAAATTCTTGAGATGGATCGCATGCGTAAGATGATCGCACAACGCATGCTCGATTCCAAAAGAATTAGTCCTCATGTGACCTCCTTTATTGAAACAGATATGACCCCTATTGTTAAATGGAGGGATAGGATCAAACATCAGTTCCAGGCGAAAACCGGTGAAGGAATTACGTTTACCCCTTTGTTGATCCATGCTGTTGCTAAGGCGATTGTCAAATATCCGATGATAAATGTGTCTGTTGAAGGGGATAAGATTCTTATCAAGAAGGATATAAATATCGGAATGGCTGTGGCATTACCCAACGGAAATCTGATCGTTCCGGTCATTCACAGAGCCGATCAATACAATCTAACGGAATTAACGTTGAAAGTTAATGAACTCGTCAAGAGGGCCCGAAATAATAAGTTAACCGCCGATGATCTTGCCAATGGTACTTACACCATTTCCAATATCGGTACATTTGGAAATTTAATGGGAACTCCTATCATTATGCAGCCTCAGGTGGCGATCATGGCCTTTGGTGCGATTAAGAAGAAGCCGGCCGTAGTGGAAACACCGAGCGGTGACTTCGTGGGAATCAAGCATTTGATGTTTATCTCCCACTCGTATGACCATCGTGTTGTGGACGGTTCTCTGGGGGGGATGTTTCTCAAGCAAGTTTCCGACAATCTTGAAAATTTTGATACCCAATTAAGTTTTGATTAGCTGGTCCCTCGAATAAAAATGTTACGAATTACGCTGGATATGGATGATGTCCTGGCAGATACGCACGGGAAGATGGTGGACATTATCTTGAACGATTTTGATACTACCTTAACCCGGGAAGATTTAAACCGGGCGCCATTAAGAAAGCTATTACACCCGAAACAGTATAAAAAAATCGTTTCAATATTAAATGAGCCTCATTTTTTTAGAGACATACCGGTCAAGGAAGACGCAGTAGAAGTGGTGAAGGAACTTTCGAAATATTATGAAATCTTCGTAGCGAGTGCAGCGATGGAATTTCGAAACTCATTAATCGATAAATTTGATTGGCTCGATGAACATTTTCCTTTTATCCATTGGAAAAATCGGGTATTATGTGGGGATAAGAGTATTATAAAATCGGATTATCTGATCGACGACCATACCTTTAATCTAGTCAATTTTGCTGGAAAAGGTATTCTGTTTTCAGCGCCCCATAATTTGGAAGAAAAAGGCTTTGATCGGGTAGAGAACTGGCAGGAAATCCGGGAACGATTTCTAGGAAGCCCCTAACTAAGCGGACAAATCCGCCCGATTTGTTGGTCCGTAGCTTGAACTATAAAGTTGTACCATGAAGTTGCTGTTGATTGAAGACGAGCCTAAAACGGTTCAATCCTTAAAACAGGGTTTGGAGGAAAACGGATACGAGGTCGACATCGCTTACGATGGCCTCATCGGACTGCAACTTGCCCGGCGCGGTGGCTATGCATTAATCATTACCGACATCATCATGCCAGGGCTGAACGGGCTTGAGTTATGCAAAGAATTAAGGGAAACGGATAGTAATACGCCGATCCTAATGTTGTCTGCCTTAGGTACAACCGACGATAAAGTAACCGGACTTGATGTGGGGGCTGACGATTATTTGGTTAAACCCTTTGAGTTTAAAGAGTTAGTGGCAAGGGTAAGAGCGTTGACCAAACGCCATACAGGGGTTGCACAAACCAGTAATATCTTACGCTTTGCTGACTTAGAAGTGAACTTGGATGCCCGAACTGTTTTTCGATCGGGCGTAAAAATCGAACTTACCGTAAGAGAGTTCAACCTTCTCGTATACTTGATCCGAAACCAAGGAAAGGTGGTCTCGAAAGCAGAAATAGCAGAGCATGTTTGGGATATGAATTTCGATTCGGGGACTAACGTGATTGAAGTCTACGTGAATTACTTACGGAAAAAGGTGGATCGTGATTTTCCTGTAAAGCTCATCCATACGCAATTTGGGATGGGTTATGTGTTGAAAACCGAATAGTCCATGCAGATAAGAACCAGGTTGACCCTTCAGTTTACCCTGTTAGTTAGCTGTATTCTGCTGATCTCATTTGTCGCTATTTACTATTTCTCTTATATCAACATCAAAGAAGATTTCTACGATCGTTTGCGTTCAAAAGCAGAAGGAACGGCATCGTTGTTACTCAAAGTAAAAGAAATTGATAACGAACTCCTTCGCATTATCGAGGGAACCAACCGGGATCAGATTTTTCACGACAATATGATCATCTTTGATGAGGAAAATCGGGTGATCTATACGAATATCATACCTCCGGCAAAGCCTGCCATCTCGGTATCCAATTATTGGCTCGACGAAATTCGAAAAGCGGGTGAAATACGGTATTCCGACGGTGATTACGAAGTTATTGGGCTGTATTATAAATATCCCTACAATAGATCGGTAGTCTTATTTGCTGGCCAAGACCTGTATGGAAAAGCTAATTTAGCCAATCTGAGGGCTGTATTGGCGATCCTATTTCTCGTCGTGACTGCCGTAGTAGCATTGGCAGGCTGGTTGTTTTCCCAACGCGCATTGGCGCCCATCACCCGGGTAATGAATGAACTCGAGGGGATTCTCCCCCAGAATTTGGGTGTCCGTTTGAAAACCTCCAACAATAGAGACGAAATTGGTCGTTTAACCGATACGTTCAACAAACTCCTCGATCGTATCGAAAATGCATTCAAAGTTCAAAAGACTTTTGTAGCCAATGTTTCCCATGAGCTTAAAAACCCACTTACTAAAATCAATTCACAGTTGGAAGTGGTGTTGCTCAACGACCGGGAACCGGAAGTTTACCGACAGACCATCTCATCGGTGTTAGAAGATATTAAGGATTTGTCCCTACTATCTGATTCGCTCTTGGAATTAGCCAAGGTTAGTGATGACCGGAAAGACCTCTTAACCGAAAAAGTTCGAATCGACGAACTACTGTTAGATTTACGAGAATCCTTCTCGAAAATGCGAAGTGATTATACTGTGAAAATCAATTTCGACGAACTTCCTGAAGACGACAGTTGGTTAGAAGTTCCAGGCAATACCGGACTTTTGAAAACGGCTTTCCTGAACTTAATGGATAATGGTTGCAAATTTTCGCCCGACCACACTGTCTGTGTTAGCCTCACCGGTAAAAAAGATCAAATTGAAATCAAGGTCGCTAATCGGGGAGAAGGTATTCCGGAAGGCGATCAAGGACAAATTTTTCATCCTTTTTTCCGAAGTAATAAAACCGCTGGTATCAAAGGTTATGGAATAGGGTTATCCCTTGCCGAGCGCATCGTACGATTGCATGGTGGAAGCATTCAATTGAAATCGGATCATAATGGGACGGAGTTTACCGTACGATTCAGTCATCATTAAATATCAACTTTTTGAAGCGTAATTACCATTCCAGCGGTGGTTCTGGGGAGGGCTTTTTGTTTGCAAAACTACCGTTTAATGTATTGGCTCATGAGGTGACAGGGCGGTAGTAAAATTTACGTATCCCAAATTTGATGATCTCTTGAAGGGCTAATGAACCGACCGATACGAGGAGAATAATTTTCATCGTATCACCGTCTAAAGCAGTTGTTTTGAAAATAGGTTGGAGCCAGGGGGTATATACAATAGCCACTTGCAGTGCGGCGGTTAATAAGAAAGTGTACCACATCAGGCGGTTGGTAAAAATATCGGATGCAAAAAGGGTGTGAAAAACCGATCGTACCGAATGCGCATTTACTAATTGTACGAAGCAGAGAGTCGTGAAAACAGCCGTTTGTTGGGTACGAGTATCGTAACCGTTTTGTACCATCCACCCTTGAACAGCTAGTACGGCGAGCGTCATTACCAACCCGGTTAGAACAATCCGGGGGAGTAATCCACCCGCAAACAAACTTTCTTGGGGAGAACGAGGGGGGCGCCTCATAATGTCTTTTTCAGCGGGTTCGCCCACTAAGGCCAGTCCCGGGAGGCCATCCGTGACCAGGTTGATCCACAGAATATGAATGGGCAGTAGGGGGATGGCAAAGCCTAATACTGGAGCAAAAACGATCACTAAAATCTCGGCCAGGTTACAAGAAAGTACATAGATGATGAATTTCCGAATGTTTTCGTAGATCCTACGACCTTCATGAACGGCTTTGACAATGGTCGAAAAATTATCATCTAACAATACCATTTCAGCCGCCTCTTTGGATACATCGGTTCCCGTTATTCCCATGGCCACGCCAATGTCGGCTTGCCTCAATGAGGGGGCGTCGTTAACACCATCCCCGGTCATGGCTACAAATTCTCCGTTTTTTTGTAGTGATTTAACGATGGCCAATTTTTGTTCAGGCGAGACTCTGGCGTAAACCGATAAGGTGGTTACTTTTTTCTCCAGCTCCTCGCTTGTCCATTTATTCAAATCCTGACCGGTAACCGCTTCAAGAGACTCCTCAGAATCGGCCATCTTGAGTCTTAATGCAATGGCTCTTGCGGTAAGCATCTGGTCGCCGGTGATCATCACGGTTTTTATTCCCGCACTTTTGCATTGGTCGATGGCCTCGATAACTTCTTCTCGTGGCGGATCAATCATGGCCGACATGCCTAAGAACGCCAGATCTTTTTCCAAAGACTCATCGATAACCGCTGGTTTCTCAGGGAAGATTTTGTAGGCAAAAAACAGTACACGCAAACCTTCAGCCGCCCATTCACGGTTTCTTTCCAAATGCCGTTCCATGGTAACTTTGTCTTCCGATCCCACTACCTCCGCAATTTTAGACGGCGCCCCTTTTGTCAAAAGTAAGTATTGACTCCCAAATCGGTGCAGGGTACTCATGCGCATCCGTTGGGAATCGAAAGGAATTTGACCCTCAAGTGGCATTTCATCTAAGACCTTGTCACGTGTATAACCATTGGTCATAGCATGTTCTACCAAGGCT
>JBAYRB010000034.1:0-10587 GCA_041676905.1 Spirosomataceae bacterium | reverse complement strand
CTTAGGGCTACCAGTATTCCGAATATTTTATTCCTTTTCATAATTTCCATGATTGTAATTCGATTAGAAACTGATGTTTACGCCAAGGGTATAGATCGCAACAGGAATGTCATCCTGGTAAATCGAAGAGTTAAATTCTGGGTCGAAACCAATGAATTTAGTAATGACCACAGGACTGTTCGATTGCACATAAACACGGGCGTTAGACATATTCCATTTGTTCAGTAGTTTAGCAGGAAGGGTATACCCCAGGGTAATATCCGAAATCCGCAGGAAGCTGGCATCCTGATAGGTTATTGCATTTCGGTGCGGGTTAGGAACAGCCACGCCAAAATAAGTATTGGAAGGGTTATCACTACGCCAGTAGTCGAGTTCGGCCAGGTTATTATACCTTACATTGGTGATTTCGCCGAATGTTCCTGCCAAGGTGTTGTTCCTATATTGTACACCATTTCGGTAGTAAACGAAGACGGAGAAATCAAAATCCCTATACCGCAAACGGTTGGTGAAGCCCATCAGCCAATTAGGAAGTTCAGTACCTAATACGATACGATCGTCGACGCCCTCACTAGAAGAGATAACTCCGTCTTTGTTCTGGTCAACCACCCGTACCGAACCAGGAACCTGCTTATAAACAGCCGCTTCGTCCTTTTGATCAAGCTGCCATATTCCATCAAATTGATAATCGAAATTGGCTCTGATCGGATACCCTACGAACAATTTGTTCCCTTTGTCTTCGGTTTGTCCATCGCCATAGAGGGATAAAAGCTTGTTTTTATTTTTTGTAAAAGTAAGGGTAGACGACCATTCGAAATTCGTTTTAGCGATGTTAATGGTATTCAAGGTTAGCTCCACGCCTTTATTTCCGATTTCACCAACATTGGCAACCACTTGCGAGAATCCAGTCACACTTGGTATTTTTTGGTTTAAGATCAGATCCACCGTTTTCCGGTCATACAATTCCAACACCCCGACGATCCGGTTTCGGAACAAACCAAAATCCAACCCGAAATTGAGTTCTTTACTTCTCTCCCATTTAAGATCTTTGTTTCCAAGGTTAGCAGGCGCAAACCCAAATGCAGGTGCGCCGTCAAAGTCGTAACCCGTATTGAGCAACGAAGCCTGAGTGCTGTAGGGATTAACCGTGGAGTTACCTACTTGTCCATAGCTTATACGAAGTTTCAGATCCGACAAGGCAGTGAGGTTATTGGCCATAAATGGCTCTTCAATCACACGCCAAGCTACTGCAACGGATGGGAAGAAAGCCCATTTGTTGTTTTCCGAAAGCTGAGAGGCTCCGTCGGATCTACCGGTTAATGTCAAAAGGTAACGATCAGCAAATGAATAGTTAATGCGCCCCATGAAGGAAAGCAAAGATCTTTCGACGAGGGAGCTATTGTAACCTGTCACCGTACCGGTATTGATGGCATACCAGTCAGACGCGTACGGCAAATCCATTACTGCAATCTGATACGCCTCATTTCTTTGGTAAAAAGTACTTTGGAGACCGGTGAAGGTGATCCGGTGACGGTTGAAGTTCGCTTGGTAGTTGAGAATATTATCGAGGGTGTAACTTCCCATGATTCGACTATCGTATTGGGCTCTAGGAAGCTTACCTATTTGGGATTTCGACCAGGTACCTCTAAAATCCCCTACTCTTTCCGAGCTATAGGCTGCTGACAATGATGACCTGAAACTCAACCCAGAGAAAGGCATAAACTCTACATAAGTATTTCCCATGATGGTTGCAGCCGTAGTTCTGAGTTTAGAATGAACGGGGTCAACATCCAAAAGTGGGTTAGGAACCTGCTTATCATTAATTCCCATCCATACCGCTAGACCGTCGATTTCGATGTCTTGATTTTCCGATGGGTTTACTAAATCTTTAAAGTAGGGAGTCCCTGTAGGACGTGCTCTATAAGCCCCACGCAAGGACTCCATGGAGCCCAGTTCTTGTTCACTATAGGTGACGTAGGATGTAAATCCCGCTTTGAAATATTTACCGAGCTGGCTATCCAGTCCCGCATTTAAATTGTAACGCTTATAGCCGGTATGGAGTACGTTTCCGTTTTCCTGCAAATAACCTCCCGAAAAACGATAGGTGGTTTTGTCATTACCTCCAGAGACACTGATATTCTGACTTGTTTGCAAAGCAGGTTCAGTGATAAGATCGACCCAATCGGTGGTTCGCCCATTTTGGATATTCTCCATTTCGGTGGCCGTAAAGGTGGCACCGGCGGCACCTTCGGCGATCCGATCCGTATAGGTAGCTTTATAGAACTGCTCACTCGTCATTAACTTTGGTAAACGGGCAGGAGCTTTTACGCCCACATAACTATCGAAGTTAATACGTGGCTTACCTGACGCTCCCTTTTTAGTCGTTATAATGACCACTCCATTCGCACCCCTAGAACCGTAAATAGCTGTGGAGGAAGCATCTTTTAGGATATCCATCGATTGTATATCATTGGGATTTATGGTATTGATGTCACCCCCCATTAACCCGTCGATAACAACCAAGGGTTGGGTAGAAAAGTTAATTGTATTTTCACCACGAATGGTTATTCCGTAGCCGGCACCAGGTCGGTTACTGGATTTTGTAACCGTTGCTCCTGCAATCTGTCCCTGGATGGCTTTAGCTGCCATAGGAGGATTGCCTCGGACAATATCGGAAGGTTGCAACGATGAAACGGCACCGGTAAGATCCGACTTCTTAACTTCGCCATAACCGACGATAACGGTCTCGTTCAACAGGAGGTTGTCGGTTTTTAAGACAACATCCAAGCGAGTTCGGGTACCCACGGTTATTTCTTCCCGTACATAACCGATAAAACTGAATATCAATACCGTGTTATCATCGGCTATGGATATAGTAAAATTCCCCCTATCATCGGTCACTGTACCGGTTTGTGTTCCCTTGACAAGAATACTAACCCCCGGTAATTCTTCCCCTGTTTCAGACACTACCTGCCCGGAAATTACCCTATCGATCACCACTTCATTTTCTGTGGAAATTGGCTCCGGTTCCGCTGTCAATTCGAGGAGCTTTCGTCCAATCACGCTGGAAGAGGATTTGGCGAGATTACCGGAACTGGCTACGCCGGACTGACGACTCTTATCCGAAAGAATGACAAATGTTTTCTTATCAATTTTTTTAAGTCTTAGTCCGGAGTTTTGGAGCATCACCTCTAAATCCTTCTCGGCATCATTGCCGAAATGAAGTTGACGTGATGAAATCGTAACCCCTTCCAGGACCTTCTCTTCAAATAAGATGTCGACGCCAAAGTGATTTTTAAATTTTTGAAGAGCATCACGTAGCATGATCTGGTTCGGCTGTGCGTAGTCCACATTTACAGCCGCCCGGACATTTGCTGAGAGCAGTTGTGCCGACAAACTGAAGGCAGTCAAAAGCACACCTGTCAAAGCGAACAGAATGAATCTGGTTTTCTTCATTGCAATTAGTAGTTAATTGTGAGGTCAATATGTAAGGGTATATGTACGGGGTAACTGTTCACTTACCGGTCCTGGAATCACCCGAACTTCCAGGATATCAGCGAGAATCTGAAGGACTTTTTCGGCGGAATCGGCTTGAAAGGTACCTCCGATTGTACGTTTGGCCAACGCCGAATCGGCAATGATTACGTTCACACCGAAGACGTCGTGCAACTGATCTGCGATGGTGGAAATGCGCGTATTGTCAAAGGTGAATCGATGGAATTTCCAAGCAGTATGAACCTCAACCGGTTGATTCTGTTCACGGATCACCTCGCCCTCACTCGACACGGTTACTACATCGCCCGGCTCCATCACCAAAGGCTGTTCAACATTTTCCACCCGAAGCTGCACCTTGCCTTTGGATAAGGCTACCTTACTCCCTTTCTTCCTGCTATAGACGATAAACTCAGTCCCCAGTACTTTCACTTCCAGGTTGTCGGGCGTATACACCATAAAGGGTTTTGCGTCTTTCAAATGACTGACTGCAAATTCCGCTTCACCGTCAAGATATACGTTCCGAACCTTATTTCCGAAACCGAATCGAGGAAGGGTCAGTTTTGAGTTTGCATTCATCGTTACTCGGGTACCATCGTTCAGGTACACCGTTTTAAGTTCCCCATAGGAAGTTGAATAGGTACGGGTAAAAATTTGATCTCTGAAAAAAACGCCTGCGGCTAGGAGGACCACCATGGCAGCAGCCCAGATGGGAAGTAATTGCCTGTAAGCTGGTTTTATAGTGGTACGTTTAAGCGGAAGATCCGGACTCGAAAGAATATGGCTCCGCCATTGCTGGAAAGCTGATTCTGTGTCAACGATCAGCTGTGGATTTTGAGATTCCCATGCTTCCAACAAGGTAAAATATAGCTCCCGGTATTCGGGATGGTGCATCGCCTTTTCAATCAGTTCGCGTTGCAAAGGAGTAGCGCGACCTTCGAAAAGCGCTTGCACAGAACTGCAGAATAATTCATAATTCATAACTGCGACAGAATTAGCAGTGAAAAAAAGAGTTCTTGGACACGGGATATAACCCAGGTTATCCCGATGATGACGGCTACGGATGTAATGAATCCGCTCTCGCGCAAGGAGCGTCTGAAAATGGAGATTGCTTTCGTAATATGCCCCTCCACGGTTTTCACCGATAAATTGAGTTCGTCGGCAATAGCTTGATTCTTTTTGCCGTCAAAACGACTCATGATAAAAACCTTTTGCCCCTGGGGTGGGATGGTTTTTAATATCTGCTCAATTTTATCGTTCAGCTCATGGTATTGCAGTAACTGGTGAGGAGTACTAGGTTGGACGAGTTCCTGTGATGCGTTCCAGATCGGTTGTTCATCCGGTAATTCCTTCCCAAATTCAGTTTTCAGATAGGCAAAAGCCGCATTCCTAACCGTTGTGAATAGATAGGCTCGGTAGGAAGTATTCACCAGTTGATAGGTTTTGTTTTGCCAAAATCGACTGAAAACTTCCATGACGATGTCTTCCGCAATAGCACGGGAGTAAACAAAACGAACTGCGTGGCTGCAAAGGGGTTGATAGTACCGTTTGAATAATAAAGCGCACCCTTTAAGATGGTCGGTTTCGAAACTCCGCCGTATGAGCGCTTCCGAATCAATCACCCTCCCGGCCTTGTCATTGAAATGATTCCCCACCCAGCTCGGTTCGTCATTATCTGAAGTATTGGATTCGTTTGATCCCACTGTGATCAGGTTAAAGGTTCAAGAACGTACTAAACGATTTGTACTTGGTAAGAGTGTAAAAATGGGTGATTACCCTTGGTCAACTTTTAACTTTTTTTGATATTTTTTTATAATTCTACGGAAATTACCACCAATAGGGCGTCCTTAGAGTAAGTAAACTTTTCTGCTTCCTTTTGACAACAACCTGTTAGGAACCATAAAAAGGGGAATTGGAGGCTACAAAAGTATTTATAACCTTCCAACGCATTCGAAGTTGGGACCAAACTTTTTCAGAATGATCACTCGACGAAATTTCATTACTTCATCCCTAAGTTTCAGTGTTTCATTGGTTTGTATGCCGCTAAAAGGTCTAACCTTTAACTCGGGACCAACTTACAGACGTACGTTGGAGTCACCTGCTCGCTTTTTTGACGGTGAAAGCTGTTGGACCCATCCCCGTATAGGGATTATTCCCCATCGACGTCGCCCCCTAGCGGTGCTAACAATGAGTAAACTCGATCTGGAAGGCAGCGATGTATTCAGGGAAATGGTAGGGATGCATACCACCGATTTAGGGAAAACATGGGAAGGTCCTTACAAAATTGAACGTTTATGCCCCACTGAAGAAAAGATAGGCGATGAAATTCGCCCCATTGCCGTCAGTGACTTTTGGCCATCCTACCACAAAAAATCCGGAAAACTCCTGGGCATTGGCCACACGGTCGTATATACGCCCGATTGGAAGGTGGTCCCCGGTCGCCCACGTCATACAGCCTATGCCATCTTCGATGAAAAAAAGAAGGAATGGCTCCCGTGGAAAACCCTCGAAATGCCCGATCCGATAAAATTTGCAAATTCCGGAGCAGGGAGCGTCCAACGTTTTGACAAGGAGGACGGATCTATTTTACTCCCTTTTTATTTCACTTCGCCCGGAAAAAATTCACGGGTTGCTGTCGCACTATGTCAATTTGAGGGGTCCGAACTAAAATTGCAAAAGTACGGCAATGAATTGAGTGTAGACGATAACACGCGAGGTTTACATGAACCTTCCATGGCCTATTTCAAGGGGACCTACTTTCTGACCATCCGAAATGATAAACGAGGCTACATAACCCGGAGCCGAGACGGTTTAAATTACGAACCGATCGTGCCCTGGACCTTCGACGATGGTTCGGATTTAGGTAATTACAACACCCAACAACATTGGGTTACTCATAAAGACGGATTGTTTTTAGTCTATACCCGGCGCGGTGCTAACAACGATCATGTTTTCAGGCATCGAGCTCCCCTCTTCATGGCTCAGGTTGATCCGGAAAAACTTTGTGTGATCCGAGAGACAGAACAGATTTTGGTGCCTGAAAGAGGAGCCAGACTCGGAAATTTCGGGGTTACCTATGTAAGTCCCCAAGAAACATGGGTTACCGTTTCGGAATGGATGCAACCAAAAGGTGTGGAAAAATATGGAAGCGACGGAACGGTGTACATTGCCCGCATACACTGGGACACCCCAAACAAATAAAAAAACTAAAAAAGTATCAGATATAGGAATTATAGTAACAGATCGCAAAATATCGCAATAGTATCTTTGGCGCTGGAGCCAAACTCCGATTTCACTTTTTACCTACTACCTGTATGATGATGCGAAAAAGCCGGGTACTGCAAAAACTGCGGGCCGGAGAAACCGTAAGTTGCATTAAGATTAATCTCACCGATCCGAAAGTTTGTGAAATGGCCGCTTTGGCAGGTTTTGACTGCGTCTGGGTTGACCAGGAACATATCAGTCAGGACTGGTCCGTGCTCGAAGCCTCCGTCTGGGCTACCAAAGCCCATAACGCCGATTTGTTAGTGCGCGTGGCCAAAGGTTCCTATAACCAATTCATCAAACCACTCGAATTGGATGCAACCGGCATTATGGTACCCCATGTAATGAGTCTCGACGAGGCCAAGTCCATCGTGCACCAAACACGGTTCCACCCCATAGGAAGAAGGGCAATTGACGGCGGTTACGCCGACGGTCAATATACCGGGATTGACTTTAATGAATATCTCCAGCAGGCCAACGAGCAACGTTTTGTGATACTTCAAATTGAAGATCCGGAGCCACTAGAAGAATTGGAAGAAATTGCCAACCTTCCGGGTTATGATATGTTGTTTTTCGGACCTGGAGATTTTAGTCAAGGCATAGGAGCACCGGGTCAATGGGATCACCCTTTAATTACCCAAACGCGCAAACGTGTCGCAGATATTGCTATCAAAGCGGGCAAATTTGCAGGCACCGTGGGCAGTCTTTCCAACATGGAAGAATTAAAATCGATGGGCTATCAATTTATTAACCTAGGAGCCGATGTGATCGGACTGAAGAATTACTTTGGTGATATTATAAAAGGTTTTGGGAATGGGAATCGGAATTCAGGTCAATCCTATCTAGAAAATCAAACGTAAATGAAAAAAAGAAAGCTAGGAAACACCGATTTAGAAGTTTCGGAAATTGCATTCGGAGGGGTAGAGATAGGTATGCCCTATGGTATCGGAGTGAAGGGGGAAGCAGATATGCTATCGGAAAAAGAAGCGATTGATTTACTACATAGTGCCCTAGATCGAGGAATTAATTTTTTTGACACTGCCCGTATGTATGGGGTAAGTGAACAACGCATTGGTAAGGCCTTCCACGATCGACGTAACCAGGTGATTATTTCCACTAAATGTCATCATTTCAGAGGAAAAGACGGGGTACTTCCTACTGATTCAGAAATTCGAGCACTGGTAAGAACCTCAATCCAAAAAAGTCTCGAATCCCTACAAACCGACTATTTGGATGTTTACATGCTTCACCAGGCGGATCTCGAAATCCTGAATCATAGTGTGATTGCCGAAGAAATGCTACGCTTGAAAGAGGCTGGCTATGTTAGAGCCATCGGTGCTTCTACTTATACTACCGAAGAAACCCGCGTTGCTCTTGATTCCAAAATCTGGAACGTCATTCAATTACCTTTTAATTTAATGGATCAAAGACAAGGGGAATTATTCGATATCGCTGAATCTCAAGGGGTAGGAATCGTTATTAGATCCGTGCTATTAAAAGGCTTGCTGAGCACTCGAGGTAAGAATTTACATCCTGCTTTGGCTGCGGTTGAAAACCATATTGCTTCCTTTAGCAATCTCCTACCCGACACAACCACCGCCCTTCCCGATCTCGCTATTCGTTTTGCACTTTCCTTCCCCCAGGTTTCGTCGGTATTGATCGGCATTGATAAACAGGATTACCTGGAAGCGGCTTTATACAGTGCAAACGGTAAATACATGGATCACACGCAACTCGAACAGGCAAAGGCGCTGGCTTATCCTGACCCGGATTTTATCGACTTACCCTACTGGGCTAAAATGGGGTGGTTAACCTAGCAGCTATTGTATAAATGGAATTACAATGTTAAGAATAGGTATCACAGGGATGAGTAGCGGAAATGCACATCCCTATTCATGGTCTTCCATTATTAATGGCATTTATGATGGGGACGAAATCACTCGTGTAGGTTATCCCGGTGTGACCGCTTATCTGAATGCCAATGAAGATACCCTGGGTATTCCGGGTGCGCGTGTAACCCATATATGGACACAGAATCCTGAAATATCTCGTTCTATTGCGCAATCTTCTGGGATAGACACAATTGTTGAAAATGCTAGCGAAATGATCGGGGAGGTAGATGCCCTCATTTTAGCTCGGGATGATGCTGAAAACCACGTCGAAATGGCTCGTCCGTTTGTGGAAGCAGGGGTTCCCATTTTTGTTGACAAGCCGCTTGCCATTACCGCCACGGATCTCCATTGGTTTACGGAACAAGTCGATGCCGGTAAGTTTATCATGTCCTGTTCCTCGATGCGATATGCAAATGAGTGCAGAATTGTAAAGCAAGAATTAGCTTCTTTAGGTAAAATTGAATTAGTTACTGCAGTCGGGAAAAAGGATTGGTTGAAATATGGGGTTCATATGATTGAAGCCATGTATGCAACGCTGGATGATCCCCGCATCTTTTCGGTGCAACATATAGGTGAGTCGGGAAAAGATGTTGTCCATTTGGTGTTTGAAAATGGATTAACTGCGACCATCCATTTGTTTATGGAGATATGCGGCACCTTTCAAGTCCATTTTTATGGTCAAATGGGGTGGCGTTCGGCCGACATTAAGAATTCTTATTCCATGTTTCGGGAAAATATGATAGAGTTTATCCGCAGTGTCATGGAGGGGAAATCTCGTTTAGATTTTGCCAAAACAGAAAATGTTATTAAAACCGTTATTGCCGCTGAAACCAGTCGCCAAAACGGTGGGGAAATAATTTATATCAAATAATATAGGTCATGAATGTAATGGAATTGTTCCGCCTTGACGATCGTGTCATTTTAGTAACGGGGGGTGCAGGTCAATATGGCAAATCTATAACTGAAGGATTGTGTGAAGCCGGCGGAACGGTCATCATCGCATCTCGTAATTGGGAGGCGATAGAAAAAGCGGTGGAAGATTTTCGCACGAAGGGTTTCGATGTACATGGGATGCAATTGGATCAAGCGGATCAGGCTTCGGTTCGGAATCTAAAGGAGCAGATTAAAAAGGATTTCGGACGATTGGACGCATTCGTCAACAATGCGGTAGCTCGCCCGATGAAAGGTTATGATGCTCCCATCGAACAATTTGATGAATCGATGAAAATCAATGCTACTGGTATGATGGATCTGCTGCGTGAAATGACGGATTTGATTATTGAATCAGGTGGAGGCAGTGTTGTAAACATTAGTTCGATGATGGGCATGTATGCGCCGATTTATTCGAATTATGAAGGAGTTCCGGGGATGGGTGACTTACCTCCTGATTATTGTTTTCACAATGCAGGATTGATTATGTTAACACGTTTTATGGCAAAAAAGCATGCTGGGAAGAACATTCGGTTTAATTGTATTAGTCCGGGTGGGTTGTTTAATAATCAGCCGGCACGGTTTGTAGAACAGTATTGTCAAAAGGTACCGTTGGGTCGTATGGCGAATAATGATGATATAAAGGGACTAATCGTTTTACTTACTTCCGACGCGGGTTCTTATATCAATGGTGAAAATATTTTAATTGACGGCGGCTTATACGCATAAGGTTTTAGCCTCTTTCCATCATACGTTGGATTGAACCTTCTTCTCCTCCATCTCCCGCCCTGCTTGTAATCCCTTTAGGGTTTATAAACAAAAATGGGAGACCGATTTCTCGATCTCCCTTTTATTATGGTTTTGTGGCGGCTACCTACTTTGCCAGTTACCTGGTATCATCGGCGGAACGGGGCTTAACTTCTCTGTTCGGAATGGTAAGAGGTGTACACCCGTCCTATCCCCACCAACAAATTCTTGATGACTTCCTGGATTGACTTACTGTAATTAGGTG